>JBBSTQ010000025.1:0-16279 GCA_038235745.1 Sphingobacteriales bacterium | reverse complement strand
TCAATTGTCATTAGTTCACTGATATAAGAATTCATTCATTCAAAATTCACTTATTCAATCATTACCATTAATTCAAAATTCAATAGTTCGATTATAAAAGAATTCATTCCTTCACTCATTCAAAATTCATTCATTAAAAATATCCCCATGTTAGAAACTACTATAAATCAAGATATTAAAACGGCAATGTTAGCTAAAGAAGAAGTTACGTTGCGTAGTTTAAGAGCGATAAAGGCCGCTATATTAGTTGCCAAAACAGAAAAAGGCGCATCGCAAGAAATAACAGAAGATGCAGAAATTAAAGTACTTCAGAAATTAGTAAAACAGCGCAAAGAGTCTGCAGATATTTACAAAAGCCAAAACCGCGAAGATCTTTACCAAATTGAAGCGGAAGAAATCGCTGTAATCGAAAAATATCTACCGCAACAACTATCTCAAGAAGAATTAAACAGCTATATTAAAGGGCTGATTGAAAAGCTTAATGTAACTAGTGTAAAAGAAATGGGAAAAGTGATGGGCGTTGCCAACAAAGAACTCGCTGGCAAGGCAGATGGAAAAGCAATTTCCTCCACCATAAAAACTTTGTTACCTTAAAACTAAATTTTTAATTAAAATAGGTTAAATCATATTTTTTTTCTCAATTAGCACAGTTTTTATACTCATATTGAAAACAGACTATTAATTTAGCACAATTGACGCACATTACCTTTTGCAATATTTTATGGAGTACTTAATTAAAGAAGAAGACGATTTTAAATACATTGAGGAGGGCGAGGGAGATGTGTTATTATTGCTCCACGGTTTAATGGGTGCGTTAAGTAATTGGGAACACGTTATAGAACAATTTAAAGGTCGTTATACTGTGGTAATTCCTTTATTGCCAATTTACGATTTGCCTTTGTTAACAACGGGAGTTAAAACACTTTCTAAATATGTCCACAGGTTTGTAAAATTTAAAAAGTACGAACAAGTAATTTTATTGGGCAACTCTTTAGGCGGACATGTGGGTCTAATTTATACGCTAGCACATCAAGAATTTGTAAAAGCTTTAATCTTAACAGGAAGTTCCGGACTATACGAAAACGCTTTTGGTGGTTCATTCCCCAAAAGAGAAAGCTACGATTTTATCAAAGAAAAAGTCGAGTTCACTTTTTACAATCCAGAAACAGCTACCAAAGATTTGGTGGACGAAGTGTATGAAATCGTAAACAACAGGATAAAGGTTATAAGAATTTTAGCAATGGCTAAATCTGCAATCAGACATAACATGTCTAAAGATTTAATCAAAATAAAAGTACCAGTGGGTTTAATTTGGGGTAAAAACGATAAAATTACACCACCAGAGGTCGCTGTAGAATTCAACGAGCTTTTACCAGATGCCGAGTTGAGTTGGATAGACGAATGTGGTCACGCTCCAATGATGGAACAACCCGAAGAATTTAATAAAACTCTCGAGGCTTTCTTAGAAAAAAGAGGACTTTAAATGATTGCAAGTGAACTCATATCCAATATAATTACGCCCCTAAAAACTTCTGATAGTATTCAGAAAGCATTAGACCGTATGGCAGATTACAGGGTTAACCATTTGCCGATAGTCAACAATGCTCAGTTTTCAGGTTTATTGTCAGAAGATGATTTGATCGACGAAGTCAACACATCCGAACCTGTAAGTGCAGTTCCACTGTCGCTCATCAATCCCTACATTTTAGAAACTCAGCATGTTTACGAGGTAATTAAGGCACTTAATAATCAAAAACTAAGTGTTTTGCCGGTGCTAGATGCTAAAATGAATTATCTAGGCTTAATTTTAATTACTGATGTGATTGATTATTTGGCCACCTTAACTTCGGTTACAGATCCAGGAGGCATCATCGTTTTAGAAATCAGCAATCGTGATAACTCCTTGGCTCATATCGCTCAAATTGTAGAATCAGACAATGCACAAGTGCTCAGTTCTTACGTTGACGAGCAATTGGATTCTACAAAACTAACAGTAACCTTAAAGGTTAACAAAGTTGATATTTCGCAAATTGTGGCCTCTTTTTTAAGATACGATTACGTGGTTTTAGCCACCTTCAACAATACCAACCAAAATAGCGACGGGTCAAATCGGTTCGACTCTTTAATGAATTACCTCAGCTTTTAAATTACATTTAATGAAAATAGGCGTTTACGGCAGGCAATTTAACAACACCGTTATACCATACGTTCAACAAGTTTTTGATTGTTTAGTGACTTGTGAAGTTGAGGTTTTGATCTACCGCGATTTTTACGATTTTTTAAAAGATAAACTCTTTTTACCTAAAGCATTCAATGCGTTTGAAACTCATGATGATTTAGTGGGACAGGTAGATGTAATGATAAGCTTAGGTGGCGATGGAACCATGTTGGACACCGTTGCTTTAGTTAAAGCCTCAGGCATTCCCATGATTGGAATCAATTTTGGGCGTTTGGGTTTTTTGGCAAGCATCAATAAAGAAGAAATAAAAAGCGCAATTGACGCTTTAGTAAGGCGTGATTTTAGTCTAGATGTAAGGCGACTTTTGCAGGTGGAAACATCTTGCGGGTTGTTTGGAGATCTTAATTTTGCGTTGAACGATTTTACCATTATGAAACGCGATACCTCTGCCATGATATTGATTCACTGCTATTTAAATGGCGAGTTTCTGAATTCGTATTGGGCAGATGGACTGATTGTAGCTACCCCAACGGGTTCTACAGCGTACTCGTTAAGCTGTGGTGGTCCAATTATTTTTCCTCAATCGGGTAATTTTGTGATTACTCCAGTTTCGCCACATAACCTAAACGTAAGGCCAGTGGTGCTTTCAGACGAAAATGAACTTACCTTTGAAATAGAAGGTAGAAGTTCTAAATACCTAGTAAGTTGCGATTCACGTACAGAAGTCATCAATCCAGGCACACAGTTAAAGGTAAAACGAGCAAATTTCGATATTAATTTAGTTAGGCTAAACAATCAAACTTATTTATCAACGTTAAGAAACAAATTGCTTTGGGGTATTGATACCCGAAATTACTAAGCCTTGTTAATGACTCGTTTTTTCAAAGTATTCATACTTTTTTTTTTAATTAATAGTGCCTACGCCCAAACTTGGGAGTTGGGTGTAACCGGTGGCGCAATGGGTTACATGGGCGATTTAAATCAGAACAATCCTTTAGCGCTAAACCAACCTGCATTTGGTCTTGTAGTAAAAAGAAACATTGATAGTTACTGGGCTTTAAGGTTTTCTCTATTACAAGGAAAAATCAGCGATGATGAGTCCAAATCAAAATATCAACAAGAAATCGATAGAAACCTAAGTTTTTACTCGCCCATTACGGAGGGGAATTTAATGGTCGAATTTAACTTTTTCGATTACGGCTTTGAGTTTAGGCAGGCTCGAGTTACGCCATTCTTATTTGCAGGAGTTGCCGTAGCTGGTTTTAACCCAAAAACAGATTATAACGGTGGTACTTACGAGCTTAAATATTACAATACAGAAGGTCAAAAAGAGTACAAAACGATAACCTATTCTGTGCCGTTTGGTGCCGGTGTTAAATACAACTTTGGGCGATATTTTAACATTGCCGCCGAAATTGGTTATAGAAACACCAGTACAGATTTTTTGGATGATGTAAGCGGAGTTTACCCCTCAGCTTCCGATTTTACAGATGCAGATCCCTCCAGAGCAGCACTTCGTTTTGATTTATCTGACCGTTCAGCAGGTAAAATAGCCGTTCCTGGTAGTCAAAGGGGCGATTATAGAAAAAAGGACAGTTATCTATTTGCGGGTATAACCTTATCTTATACCTTTGTGAGCCAAAAATGTCCTTTTTAAGTTTTAAAATTGGTGGTGCATAAATGAGTTTCAAAGAAAAGTTAAATCTTGATAAATTACCGCAACACATAGCTGTTATAATGGACGGTAATGGCAGGTGGGCCAAAGAAAAAGGAAAATTAAGAGTTTTTGGACATAAAAACGGAGTGCTTGCAGTACGTGATACGGTTGAGGGTGCGGCAGAAGTAGGAGTTAAAAACCTAACCCTTTATGCTTTCTCTACTGAAAACTGGAATCGCCCAAAATTAGAAGTTGCCGCATTGATGGAACTTTTGGTTAGTACCATCAGCAAAGAAACTAAAACGTTAATGAAAAACGATGTACGTTTAAATGCCATTGGCGATTTAGGTTCGTTACCTAATCGTTGCTACAAAGAGTTACAGGAGGCCATAGAAAAAACAGCCAATAATAAGGGTTTAACGCTAACATTAGCTTTATCTTATAGTTCTCGTTGGGAAATTGTGAACGCTACCCAGCAGATAGCAGCCGATACCGCAAGCGGAAAAATAAAACAAGAAGATATTAACGAAAAGCTTTTTGAGAGCTACTTGTCTACACATAACCTGCCCGATCCTGAATTAATGATCAGAACTAGCGGAGAGCACCGTATCAGTAATTATCTTTTATGGCAGTTGGCTTACGCCGAACTATATTTTACGCCTATACTTTGGCCAGACTTTAGACGTGAGGATTTGTTTGAAGCTATTTTTAACTATCAACAAAGAGAACGCCGGTTTGGCTTAACCAGCGAGCAATTAAGCTAATTTTACTTTTAACAAAAATTAACAAAGAATAGAAGTAATTTAGCCCCATAATCAAGTAAATGAAGAATTTTTTTATAATTATATTGTTGGTTTCCCTTTCTGTTAAAGGGTTTTCGCAAAACATTCCATCTTTAAGATCCTCAAGTTCTTCTCAAGAAACAGATAATAAAGATTTAGATTATTTGAACCCAAAAGAGTTTGTGATTGGAGGAATAGAGGTAAATGGGATAAAATTTTTAGACAAATCTGTTTTAATAACCATTTCTAAATTAGAAGTTGGCGAACGAATTTTAGTTCCAGGCGACGCAACTTCAAGCGCCGTTAAAAACTTGTGGGCTCAAGGCTTATTTGACGATGTTTCGTTAACCATCAATCGTGTTAGTAACGATACCATGTTTTTTGATTTGAATCTAGTAGAACGCCCTCGTGTTTCTAAGATTGTATTAAAAGGCATCAGCAAAAGCGAAACAAGCGATATTCAAGAAAAATTGAATAACCAAAAAGGAAAAATCGTAAATGAAAATCTTAGTAATACAATCAACAACATCATTACCAAGCATTTTTACGACAAGGGTTATTTAAACACCACAGTTAAAATTAACCCCGTGAATGATACAACTGACGCAAACAGTAGAATTGTGAACGTGATTGTCGATAAAAAGAGCAAAGTAAAAGTTAACGCAATAAACATTGAAGGTAACAAAGACTTTAGCGATGCTAAGCTGAAAAAATTCATGAAGAAAACGCATGAGAAAGCTTGGTACAAAGTTTTTGGTTCAGGTAAATTCATGCGTGATAAGTACGAAGAGGATAAGGAATTGATGATTGCTAAAATGCGTGAGAAAGGCTACCGCGATGCAGAGATTATCTCAGACTCCGTTTACAAACATGACGAAAAATCGGTTAATATTGATATTAAACTAAATGAAGGCAACAAATATTACTTTGGTAATGTAACCTTTGCTGGTAACGCAAAATACCCAACTAGTTTATTGCAACAGATTTTGAAAATCGAAAAAGGCGAGGTGTTTTCTGAAGAGAAATTGGAGAAGACTTTAAGAAGCAGCCCTTCGAGTAATGATGTTTCTTCGCTATATTTGAATGATGGTTACTTAACTTTTAACGCTGATCCAGTTCAGACTCGAATCTATAATGATACGGTTGATTTAGAAATTAGAATTTATGAAGGACCACAATACACCATTAACAAAATCATTTTAAAAGGTAATGAACTCACTAACGATAGGGTAGTTTTAAGAGAGATAAGAACCAAACCAGGACAAAAATTCTCCAAAGACATGCTGATCCGTTCTCAACGTCAAATTACGCAATTGGGTAATTTTGATGAGCAGAAAGTGGACATCAAGCCTATTCCAAACCCAGCAGATGGAACTGTGGATATCCAATACACTGTGGTGGAAAAACCTTCTGACCAGATCGAGCTATCGGGTGGTTTTGGTGGTGGCAGGGTAATTGGTACGTTGGGTTTAACGTTTAACAACTTTTCAGCCAGAAACATCTTTAACGCAAAAGCATATAAGCCTTTACCAAAAGGTGACGGTCAAAAATTAAGTATTAGAGGGCAAACCAACGGCAAGTTCTATCAGTCTTACAGCTTTTCTTTTTCTGAACCATGGTTCGGTGGTAAAAAGCCAATTTATTTCGGAATTAGTGCGTTTACTTCGTTGCAGAGTAATGGTTTAAGTAAGACTAACCCAAGCTTACAAAAAATCAGATTAAACGGTTTAACTTTTAGCTTAGGTAAGCAGTTGAAATGGCCAGATGACTATTTTCGTGTTGATTATGCAGCGAATTTACAACAGTTTAAGTTGAGAAATTATTCTGGTTATTTATTTGAGAATGGTGATTCTTATGATTTAAGTTTGAGCCAAGTATTTAGTAGAAATTCGGTTGATGCGCCTATTTTCCCGACGTCAGGTTCAAACATTAAATTCACGGTTCAAGCAACCTTACCTTATTCATCATTCAACGGTAAAAACTACGATAACTTAGCCACATCTGAAAAGTATAAATTTTCTGAATACCATAAATGGAAATTTGAATCTCAATTTTTTCAAAAAATTTACGGTAAATTAATCTTGAAAGCTCAAGCACAATTCGGTTTCTTAGGTTTTTATAATCAAAATGTGGGGCAAGCGCCGTTTGGCCGTTTCAAATTAGGTGGTGATGGTTTGCAAGGATTCGACTTTTTACAAGGGTCAGAAGTTATTGGTTTACGTGGTTACGCAAACAACTCTGTAGTGCCAGAAGGTGCACCAAGTAGCGCTGGTTCTCCAATTTTCAACAAATACGTAATGGAACTGAGACACCCAATTACGTTGGGAGAGTCTGCAACCGTATTTGTACTGGCTTTTGCGGAGGGTGGAAACACTTGGAATAAGTTTTCCGAATTTAATCCGTTTAATGTCAAACGTTCGGTTGGTGTGGGTGCTAGAATCTTTTTGCCAATCTTCGGACTGTTAGGGATCGATTATGGTTATGGCTTTGACGCGATACCGGGTAATAGTACAGCTAACAACGGACAGTTCCACTTTAGTATAGCACAACAACTAGGTGGATTTAACTAAAAGAAGTAAATTGCAGCTTTTAAGATACAATAAATGAAAAAGTATATCATTCTTCCTATATTCATCGTTATGGTTTGTTTAACCGCAAGCGCACAACGTTTAGCTTATGTAGATTCAGAATATATCTTAAGGCATATTCCGCAATATTCATCGGCACAAAAACAATTAGATGCTTCGGCACAAAAGTGGCAGAGTGATATTGACACCAAGTTTGTGGAAGTTGATAAAATGCGTAAGGACTTTCAGGCAGATCAGGTTTTACTGACTGACGACATGAAGAAAAAACGCGAAACTGATATTTCACAAAGAGAGAAGGAAGCAAGTGATTTGCAACAACAAAAGTTTGGTTATGAAGGCGAGCTTTATAAAGAAAAACTAAGACTGATAAAACCTATACAAGACAAGGTTGCGAAAGCCGTTGAGGAATACGCAAACTCTGAAGGTATTGACATGGTGATTGATAAAAGCACCGTTACTTTACTATTCGCAAGGCCTAATTTTGATGCCACTAATCAGGTAATCGTAAAATTAGGATACAAGCCAGGCGCATTTGTGAAGTAGCAAAATTTATTATAAAATCGGAAAATTAAATTAACACACACTATTAACAAGAAATGAAAAAACTATTTAAAATTGCATTAGTAGCAGGAGGATTATTATTTGCAGGTAACTTGGTTAGTGCACAGCAAAAAATTGCGCACATTAACTCAGCAGAACTGATCAAGTCAATGCCGGAAGTAATTACAGCGGATAAACAATTAGAAACTTTCAAAGGCTCTTTAGATGCTGATGGAAAAACCATGTACACAGAATATCAAACAAAAGTACAAGACTTCCAGGCGAAGGAAAAGACTTTGAGTGATGCGTTGAAAGATGCTAAAGTAAAAGAAATTCAAGATTTACAAAAGCGTATTGAAGAATTCCAACAAAAAGCTGGTGAAGATTTCGAAAAGAAGAGAGGCGAATTATACGATCCAATTTTGAAAAAAGCAGAAGATGCAGTTAAAGTTGTAGCTAAAGAAAAAGGTTACGCTTATGTATTCGACACTACACAACCAGGTATTGTTTACTTTGATGGTGGTATCAATATTATGGCAGATGTTAAAACTAAATTAGGTTTGAAATAAGCCTTTGAAAGCTTAAAGCCGAAGGCGCAAAAGCTGAATGCTAAATGCGAAGTGGATAACAATCTGCCTCGCATTTTTTATTTTACTTTGGAAGTAAAAATTGGGATTTGAGGTTATAGAAGGGACGACATCTTCAATTTCCACGCAACATTCCATGCCGTCGTGTTGAACGATAGAGAGACATCTCACAAATAGGTCTTGAACCTTATAAGTCCACATCGCATATTTGATCCGCATATTGCTATTCTTAAATTTAATTCCCACACAACAGTCCATGTCTTTATGTCGAACGATAGAGAGACATCTCACAAATAGGTCTTGAACTTTATAGGTACACACCGCGTATTAGATCCGCATATTGCTAATGGTAAATTTAATTTCCACACAACATTCCACGTCTTTATGTCGAACGATAGAGAGACATCTCACAAATAGGTCTTGAACTTTATAAGTCCACACTGCCTATTAGATCCGCATATCCCTATTGAAAAGCTCAAGTTAACATCAATACAGTTTCAAGTATAAATTTCGTCGCTCAATTACGCCCCGCTTTCAGTTTTTTACCTTAAAATTCACTATTTTCGTTCATCTGCTTTTAGCCTACAGCTTTTAGCCTTCAGCTCTTTAAAAAATGCAAAGCCCAATAGGAATTTTTGATTCTGGTATCGGTGGTTTAACCGTTGCAAATGCCATACGTAAAGTGTTGCCACATGAAAACCTCATCTATTTTGGAGATACGGCTCACATGCCTTACGGCGATAAATCTGCGGAAGCAATTAAATACTACAGTTTGAAAATTGGAAAGTTTTTACAAGCTCAGGGCTGTAAAGCAATTGTAATTGCCTGCAATACTGCATCATCATTAGGCTATGCCGATTTGAAAGAATTTTTGGGAGACAAACTTCCGATTTTAAATGTAATAGATCCAGTGGTGGAGTTTTGCGCTCAGCAGAAGCATTATCAAAAAATCGGAGTAATTGCCACCAAAGCAACAATTAAATCAGACGTTTACGCCAAAAAAATAAACCTTGCCATCCCTGATGTTAAAGTACAATCTTTAGCAACGCCTTTGTTAGCGCCAATGATAGAAGAAGGTTTCTTCCAAAATAATATCAGTAAAACCATCATAAATGCTTACTTGTCTTCCGCAAAACTAAAAAAAATAGACTCTTTGATTTTGGCTTGTACGCACTACCCATTAATCCGAAAAGAGATTGAAGAATATTACAATAACAAAGTGGAAATTTTGAACACAGCAGAAATTGTCGCTGATGATGTTAAAATAAAGCTAACTGAGCTAAATCTGCTTAACACCTCCTCGGAGAAACCGAGATACCAGTTTTACGTTTCGGATAAAACAAGCTCTTTTGAAAGCAGTACGCAACTGTTTTTTGAGGATAAAATTAGTTTAGTACAGAATAATATTTGGGGGCAATAGATCGTTTTCAACCTTCTGAACGCTTCTTGAATTTTTTTGTTTTGAAATAGGTGTTTACTTCCGGTATAAACGATAACACTATTTTTTGACTGAATATTATTTAGAATAATTCTTAATAGATAACAATCTTGTTATCATTAGCACCTACACTTTGGTATTCGTATTTTTGGCAATTAATACTCAATAATTCATTTAACTATGAAAAAAAGTTCAGTTATCGGGATGATTATTATTGCCCTTGCAATTGGGGTAATTGTTAGTACTTACGCAGATAGTAGTACTTACGGGTCTTTTTCTGAAGCAAAAGAGACTAAAAAAGAACTGCATGTTGTTGGTAAATTAGACATGTCAAAAGAAATGTTTTACAACCCGCAACAAGATGCAAACTACTTTTCTTTTTATGTAAATGACAATAACGGCAAAAACTGTAAAGTTGTGTTTACCGGCGCAAAGCCACAAGATTTTGAACGTTCAGAACAAATCGTTTTAACAGGAGAAATGTTAGGAGATGAATTTCATGCCAGCAAAATCCTGATGAAATGTCCATCTAAATATACCGAGGATAAAGTTGAAGTAACGGAAGTAAAAGCGCAAGGTAAAATATAATTTTTAATGGATATCCAATTTGTAGGTGAACACCTATTGCCGGGCAAACTCGGCCAGTTTTTTATTGTCCTTTCTTTCGGTACGTCCGTATTAGCATTAATCAGTTATTTTTTCGCAACCACCACCAAAGATCAACTAGATTTGTCGTGGCAGAAAATAGGTCGGTTAGCTTATCGACTTAACCTTGCTGCAATAGTAGGAGTGGGCACTTGCCTATTTTACATCATTTACAATCATTATTTCGAATATCATTACGCATGGGCACACTCGTCTAAAATTTTGCCCACTCACTACATTATATCCTGTTTTTGGGAAGGGCAAGAAGGTAGTTTTTGGCTTTGGACTTTTTGGCAAGGCGTTTTAGGCTGTATTGTAATTGCAAAAGCAAGAACATGGGAAAACAGTGTGATGACCGTTATATCATTGTCTCAGGTTTTCTTGGCAAGCATGATTTTAGGTGTCGAGATTTTTGGCGCAAAAATCGGTTCTTCGCCTTTTGTGCTGTTGCGTGATGCAATGGAAGCGCCAATTTTCTCCAGACCAGATTATTTAACATTAATCCAAGATGGAAACGGTTTAAATCCGCTCCTGCAAAATTACTGGATGGTTATACATCCACCAACTTTGTTTTTAGGCTTTGCTTCAATGATTGTTCCGTTCGCTTACGGCGTTGCTGCGCTATGGACAAAAAGATATTCGGAATGGGTTAAACCCGCATTACCTTGGGCACTTTTTGCAGTGATGATTTTAGGAACCGGAATTATCATGGGTTCTTTTTGGGCGTATGAAGCACTAAATTTCGGTGGCTTTTGGGCTTGGGATCCGGTAGAAAATGCTTCGATTATTCCATGGTTAACATTAATTGCTGGTGTGCATGTGATGTTGGCATTCAGAAACTCGGGTCATTCCTACTTTACTGCAACTTTTTTAGTGATTATCAGTTTCATATTGGTGCTTTACGCTTCATTTTTAACCCGTAGCGGAATATTAGGTGAAACATCTGTACATGCCTTTACCTCTATGGGTATGGATACGCAACTACTAATTTATTTGGGTGTGTTTTTTACGCTTCCGTTAGTGCTGTTTATCATCAACTGGAAAAAATTACCGATAACAAAAAAAGACGAAGATACCTACTCTCGCGAGTTTTGGCTTTTTATTGGATCCGTGGTGCTATTTGTTTCTTGTATCCAAATCTTAGCAACCACTTCTGTACCGGTTTACAATGCAATCTTTGGGTCTAATATTGCCCCGCCAACAGATGCTATTCAACATTACAATAAGTGGCAGATTGCGTTTGCGTTTGTAATTGTAAGTATATCTGGGTTTTCACAGTTTCTTAAATACAAAAAAACAAACCCTAAAAAATTCTTCATAAGTTTAGTGCTATCAGTTGTTATAGCGGCTTTATTGACAGCTGTTTTAGTATACGTGGTAGGGATTTACGGTAATGTAATGTACATTTTGCTTACCTGGGCTGCTATTTTTTCTATTTTATGTAATGGTAAAATATTGGGAGAAGCATTCAAGGGAAAATGGAAACTTTCAGGTTCTGCTGTCGCACATATTGGTTTTGCAATGTTATTGGTAGGAGCTTTAGTAGCGGCAGCTAACAATAAAGTAGTTTCCTTGAATAACTCAGGTATCGGTTTTGGCGATGAATTCGCAAAAAACAACAATCCGAGAGAAAACATTATCCTATACAAAAATGAACCCGCCAAAATGGATAAGTACTCGGTTACCTACATGGGTGATTCTACATCTGGCGTAAACACTTATTACAGAGTAAATTATAAAGTAATCAATAGCGAAGGAAAAATCACAGAGAACTTTAATCTTTATCCTAATGCACAACAAAATGCTAAGATGAAACAGATTATTGCTTCTCCGGATACCAAGCACTATATTTTTCATGATATTTATACTCACGTAAGTAGTGTTCCGCTAAAAGAAGAGGAGCACCATGAAGATCACGAAGGACATTCTGACGATGAGAATTACCAAAAGCCCGTTGTGCATGAAGTTGTTGCAGGCGATACCGTTCGTTTTAGAACTGGTTTTTTATTGGTTAAAGGAATCAACAAAAATGCAGAAATCAATGATATTAAGTTGACCGATAAAGATGTAGCGATAGGCCTAACTTTAGAGGTGCATGCCAACGATGTTGTTTACAATGCCGAGCCAGTATTTTTGATAAAAGGAAATGCGAAAGTTGACTTCGGGAAAAAAGTGGATGAAGCAGGTCTGAAATTAAGGTTTACCAACGTACTTCCTGAAAAAGGAAAAATGGAGCTAACCGTTTACGAAAAGCCTAAAGATGATCGAAAAGACTGGATAGTGTTAAAAGCTATTGAGTTCCCTTATATCAACCTGTTTTGGGGTGGTACAATTGTAATGGTTATCGGTTTTATATTATCCATTTTCAGACGTTCTAAAGAAGTTAACAGAGCATGAAAATAGCGATGCTAGGGGCTGGAAATGTAGCCACGCATCTTAGTAAAGCATTGATAAACGCTGGAAATCCTGTTGCACAAGTTTGGAGTAGAGATCATAACCACGCAATAGAGCTAGCCTTGCAGATTGGTGCAAATTCCATTGTTGATATTGCCGATATTACTGAGGATGTTGACTTGGTTATTATAGCCGTAAAAGATGATGCAATGTCAGTCGTTTCCGCTCAAATCTTGCCACAAAATTCTAGGATTGTGGTGCATACATCAGGTTCAACAGATATTGATTTGCTAAATGCTCATCCAAAATCAGGAGTGTTATATCCATTGCAAACCTTCTCAAAAGAGATTGATTTAGATTTTAACGAAGTTCCGCTTTGTGTTGAAGGGTCTGACGCTGATACGCAAAATATGCTGTTGAATTTAGCGAATCAATTAAGTAATAAAACGCAAATTGTTAGTTCAGCCGAGCGTATCAAGCTGCACATTTCGGCTGTTTTTGCCTGTAACTTTACCAATCATCTTTACGCTATAGCGCATGATTTAATGTTGGAATCAGCTGTGAGTTTTGAGTTGTTGAAGCCGTTGATTATGGAAACTGTAAATAAGATAAACAATCACGATCCAAAAAGTGTTCAAACCGGGCCAGCAATAAGAAATGATACCTCAACTATGAACAAGCACTTGAAAATACT
Organism: Sphingobacteriales bacterium; assembly: GCA_038235745.1. Classification (GTDB taxonomy): domain Bacteria; phylum Bacteroidota; class Bacteroidia; order Sphingobacteriales; family Sphingobacteriaceae; genus Pseudopedobacter. The sequence goes on along the minus strand of JBBSTQ010000025.1, from coordinate 2,775 downwards.
GGAAAGTAAGCCAGATTTGCATGATTTATATCGCCTAATCAGTCAAAGCATAGTAAAAATGTCTCCGATTTCTGAGTGCCCCGCCAAATAAATTCTTACTTTTACCCGCAACATGAACATTTATAAATTAAAGATAAACTTTGAGGAAAAAGGTCACTATAGCGTAGAACTGCCTATAGCAGTTGGAGAATCGGTATTGGACGTTTGCTTAGATAACGGGATAGAATTACAACATAATTGTGGTGGAGTTTGCGGTTGCAGCACTTGCCACGTATATGTTAAAAACGGTGAAGATAATATTCAGGAAATTTCTGATAAAGAAGAGGACTTTATCGATAGAGCACTGGATCCCAAGATTAGCTCTCGTTTAGGTTGCCAATGTGTTTTAATAGACGGCGATTTAGAAGTTACCATTCCAGACCAAACTCAATTTCTAGGGCACTAATAAAAAAGACATGAATCAAGATAAGTTTGCACTTCCGATACATTGGAACGACCATGAAGATATTTCCATGGGATTATACGAAAAGTTTGGTGACGATTTTGGCGAGTCTAAAATTTACCGAGTAAGGTTTACTGATTTGGCTGATTGGGTTTTAGGTCTGCCTAATTTTAAAGGCACCAAAGAAGAGTGTAACGAAGGTCATTTGGAACAAATTCAATCAGGCTGGGTGTACGAATGGCGAGATAATCAATAAAATAATAAAAAAGGGTTTTAATTTAAAGCCCTTTTTTATTTAAGTAATTTGGGCGCTTTAACACGCTGTACGTTTTATCTTTTTTCAAGAAAAAAAGGATGCCACTTCCATCGTTAGTGCAACACGACTCTAATTTAAAATTAACATTGAGCAAGCAAAGTCATACCGTAACGAGTAATTACGATATAATCATCATTGGCGCTGGTCCCATAGGTTTGGCTTGTGCCATCAAAGCTCAAGAAAATGGTTTGACTTATCTCATTATCGAGAAGGGTTGTCTAGTGAACTCGCTATATAACTATCCTCAAAACATGACTTTTTTTTCAACCTCAGAAAAACTAGAAATTGGAGGCGTTCCGTTTGTATCAAATAGTCCAAAACCAACCCGAGCAGAAGCTTTAGAGTATTACAGAAGGGTTGCAGGCAAATTTGAACTCAACATCAATTTGTTTGAAGCTGTGGAAGGAGCAATCAAAGCCGAAGCGACAGAAATATTTGCAGTTAAAACGTCAAAAAGCACTTATCAATCCAAAAATATAATTATTTCAACTGGGTTTTATGACATTCCTGCACTATTAAATATCCCAGGAGAAAGCTTACCTAAAGTCTCTCATTACTATCAAGATCCGCATTTTTATGCGATGCAAAATGTTGTGGTGGTAGGTGCTAGTAATTCATCTGTTGATGCTGCGTTAGAATGCTATCGAAAAGGCGCAAACGTTACCATGGTAGTTAGAACAAGTGAAATTGGAGAACGGGTTAAATATTGGGTTAGGCCAGATATTGTAAACCGCATAAAAGAAGGCAGCATTAAAGCCTATTTTAATTCGCAACTAAAAGAAATTCAGGAAGCTTCCGTTATTATTGATTCCACAGAAGGGGAGCTGACTTTAAAAAATGATTTTGTTTTAGTCTTAACGGGTTATCAACCAAACTTCGCTTTCTTAGAAAAAATGGGCGTGGAGCTGAGGAAAGATTTTGAGCAATACCCAAAGCACAACGAACACACCATGGAAACTAACCAAAAAGGAATGTATTTAGCCGGCGTAGTTTGTGGCGGTATGGACACCCACCTTTGGTTTATCGAAAACTCTAGAGTACACGCTGATTTGATAGTTGCAGATATTCTTAAAAAATCGCTAGCTTAAAATTCGTTCTCCAAAATCGAGGCTATTTTTATTTTTAAAGGATCTAAATCATTTGACGCATAAAAAATCCTTTCCATTTTAACGCCATGATATTCGTGGATAATGAAATTTCTAAATGAACGTGGAACATGCCAAGGATAGGGGTATCTTTCTAAAACAGAATTATCTATATATTTTATTGCTTCTCCAATAATCAGAAACTGGTATTGCACTGCACTTTGAAGTTTTACATCTTCTAAAAACACGTTTTCTTTGATGCCATTTACAAATCTCTCTATCAAACCAATGGCATTATAAATATGGATAACACGCTCCCTCAAAGCTATCTTATCCATATATTTTAATCAAGTCGTTTTCCGCCGTACCCATGGAAAATCCTTTCAAATAGCCTTTTTCAACAATATCTATTTTTCTTTTAATGGATTGCCCTAATAAATGCTCTAAATCCAATAAATCAAACATCGAATACTTTTTATCGCTTTTTAGCTCAACCATCAAATCTACATCACTATTGTAATTTGCTTCTCCTCGGGCCACCGATCCAAATAACCAAGCAGCACTTACTCTGCCGTCTAGGCTTAAAGTATTTTTTATAACATCAATAATATTGGCAACAGAGTTCTTATTAGTACGATAAATCATTTTGTCCTCAGCAACCTGCAATGCTTTTAAGGCTAAATCTTCTTCAGCCAACTCTAAGATTAGCTTATCCGATAACCAAGCAATCAGTAGTTCATCTTTATCGGTATCAAAATATGAAGCTAATTTAATTACTAATTCTCGGTTTGGCTTGCGTAAATGTCTTTCAATTTTACTCAAAATAGCTTGATCAATATCCAAATACGCAGAAACAATCCGTAACGGAAGGTTTTTATCTTCCCTCAGCTTCTTAATAATGTCTCCAAACGTTTTCATTTTTGCTAAAATAT
>JBBSTQ010000024.1:0-16652 GCA_038235745.1 Sphingobacteriales bacterium | reverse complement strand
GAGAAACCCTTACTCCCAGATGATTTATCATGTGAGGCATAAACGTAAGCCGTGTCATTAAAAATATGTATATGTGGGTCATTTAAACCCATATTTTTAACAATTGGGTTTTGTGAATAAACAAAGCTACCAGTGAAACACAAAACCGATAATAATACAATCTTATAAAATTTTTTCATCGTTACTAAATGAAACATAGGGGTTATACTTAATTTTAATCTCATCATATTCATTTTTTACAATATCAGATTATGGCTTATAAAAAACATTTACACTTGGAACAATTTTAACTGGCCCCAACAAACCAGAACTCATCAAAGGGTCGGTTTTTTTATAAAATGGAGCAGTGGTGAAAGTTGTTCTAGGTCCAGCGGGCATAGGGTCGTTATTGGTATACCATTCGGGCATATTCCCTGTTGGGCGGTAGCTTTCTAAAGCATAACCTCCATCCTGTTTTGGATAACGTTCGTCACCAATTAAACGGTTGCTCCATTGGTTGGTAATTTTAATCTCTAAAACATTTTTGCCGACTTTCAAATACCCAGATATATCTTTTTTAAATGGAGGCATCCATAAAACACCTAAGTCCTTTCCATTAATTTTTACCTCGGCCACAATGCTAACTTCACCTAGATCCAAGATGTAATTTCTGTTAGATTTTATAAATTCTGCTGGCACATTAAAATTCTTGTAATAGGTTGCCGTACCTGAATAATATTTGATGCTATCTTTTGGATGATCTTTCCAATCTATCAGATTTTTAAATTCTATTTTGCCACCGTAGCCTTGGGCTTTATTAAATGAAACTTCCCAACTTCCATTGATAGCTAATGGAGCCAATAAATCTTTAACTTCAAAATTCCAGTTTTTACCGCTATTTAACGCAACTGCATATTTTCCATTTGCTTTCACGTTTGCCTTCAACATACTCTCTGTAGTAACAGTTAGGTTTAGGTTAGCGTAATCTTTTTCAGGCTTAACGCCGATGAAACTGTTATGTTTAGGTTTAAAGACGATAAAAAAAGATTCTTGAGGCATTAAATTGATAGATAAATTGGTAAATCCGTTTTTCTCCTGATATTGAGCAACTTTTAAAATACTACCATCCATTGGATTCCATATTTCTGGCGTTTTATCATTAACGTCGAAACGTATTTTAAAAGTTCGTGAAATAGAATCCGGATTATAACTGAAGTAAATATCGTCTGCTCCAGATTTGCGATGCATAAAGTTTATATCAGAACGCCCTTCTATTTCAAAATCTTTATTAATATTTGATTTTGGTAAAATGCTAGTCCAGTTGTAGCCTAAGTAAGTATTTTTGCTGTTCCATACTTTAGTAACCAATTGGTTAAACTCTTCCACTTCTGCATCAGTATGTAAATATCCTAACATGGAAATTGGCTTATCGCCGATGATAATTGCTCCTTTTTCTGCTAATTCGCTAATTCTTTTTAAGGTGCTTAGTTTTATCTGCTTACTATTTTTAAGAACCAATGCTTTATAACTGGTGCCTTCCGGTAAAACTAATTTGCCATTTTTCACGGTTAGTCTATCTTTAAGCACTTCACTGTTAACATTGTCAAAACTTATACCTTCGGGCAAAGCAGGTTTAAAATCCTTTCTACTTACTACTGAGCTTGGAGAGCCATCGCCCACAAAAACCAATAAATCAGAAACTGGTAGGCCTTGTTGTAGTAAGTAAGAACCTCTGCCCACGTATTTAAACCATGCTGCTCCAGCATTATACCACCAAGTCTGGGTTCTATCCATGTGGAAACCCCAACGGTTCATCGTCATTCCGGGTTCTACGTGTGTATTTGCCTGATGTGCAAAGCGGTGGAACATAAACTCGTTGATGCCCACCGCCCAAGCTTTATCTCCAGACATTTTTGCCATCGCAGGATTTCCTTTCCAATTAATTTCTGGTGTAGATGTAAAAGATTCAGCAGAAATAATATTTCGACCATAAATATGGGCAGCAGAAACTGGTGATGCCACTTGTGTAATCTCCCGATTCATCCAAAACTCGCCCATTGGTATATCGGCTTTACCGCCCACATCTAAATCATTTAACGGTCCTAAACCATAGTTTTCTATATACGTTCTCAAACCATCCTTATGGCATAGTTCCTGAAAATATCCAAAATAATTATTAGTCATCAAATCAGAAATTAAGCCTCTTAAATCTTGTAAAACTCCCTCAGAAGCATCTGCACTTTCTACAAATTTACCAGCAAATAATGGCATAAACTTCATCAAATCATAGCCATACCTTGCTTTAAATAAGCCGTTTAAATTATTAGTCCAGTTTTCTCCACCCATTTCATAACTATCTATTTCTACATATTGAAAAGCATTAGGAGCAACAGGTTTTGAGGCAATAACTACCTTTTTAACGTACTCATCATAATGATGCTTGAAAGCCGCTCGGTTTAATTTGTTCACTTCCAAGCCTCTTCCCTCATCAGATGCTGGATTATTGTACGCCCCAGTAGAAGTAACTCCAAAACGCATAATTGTCCAATCACCTGCTGGTAAATCTCCTTTAAAGTTTCCTTGAGCATCCATTAGTTTGGAAACATCAATCATCTTTTTATTATTGATCACCATATCACTAGTAGGAGTGCCAATAGATTTTAAATCTGAATTTTCTGTACGAGCTAAAGCGGTTCTGCCAAAAAGATCATCAATCAAATAAACCGATGAAATATTAACCTCTTTCAAAGTCATTTCGCTATTAAAAGTTAAACGGTAATATTTAAATTTTTGCGTTTCAAAATGGCTATGTACTGTCCATTCTCCTTTACCGGTTCTGTTCTTTTCTAATTTTTTAATCAACTTAAAACTGATGCCATCATCAGAACCAGACAATTCTACCTCACCTCCCCTATCGATAAACCTACAATTTGCACTGGCAATGGGCTGTTCATCCTGATATTCAAACTGAATCCATGGATTTTCATCAGTCGTTTTCTTGATTTTAGTATCAGCATCCCACTTTTTATCTGTTACTAATTCAATATCCAATGTTGGATCAGAACTGGTTATTTTAACTGGTTTTTCGTCCTGTATTTCAGATTTTAAAGACGGATAAGCAATAGCTATTAAATCCTGATAATAATTCTCTCTTTTTGTAGGCTCAGGTATGTTTAATGATAAATTTTCGCCTCCTTTTGTGAGTGCAAAAGAGTAAACCACCATTTTCATCGATTCTTCGGGTTTAACCCACGGCCCACCACTACTACTCCAACCGTCGCAATTGTGTATTCCGAAAGTTAAATTTAAACGTTCGGCCTCCTGGGCAGCAAACTTTAAGATTGCTATGTGCTCCGGAGAGTTAAATTTTATTTTCCCTAGCGGAATACCTTGGGTAACATTAAATAAAAGTAAACCACTTAGTCCAGCTTTAGACATTGCTTCAAAGTCTTTTGTAATTCCTGCTTTACTCATGTTGCCACTCATGGCATGCATCCATGTTTTAGGGTGATATTGTATTGGCGGATTTTTAAAACTTTCTGAACTTACCTGTGCATTTACCTGAGCAGTTAAAATGCAAGAGCATATTAAGAAGAAGCTAGCTAATTTTATATTTATTTGTTTCATAATTAATTGTATGCTTTGTTTGTTATTAATAATTTTTTTTAATTCCCACTAATCCTTATTTATGTTTTTAAAAAAGTCAATTATTTTAAGCTAAAAACCATCACATCTAAAGATAGAGCGTCACTTTTACCTTCTTTCATTAAAAAATAAATTAATTTATCTCCTTCCATCACACTATTGCCATGTTTATAAGTTGATTTATCGTCACTAGCTTGATACACAGTTTTCCAATCATCAGTTCCTTCTTTAGTGCTTTTTATGATTGGTTTTCCCTGTTCCAAACCTAAAAGGTAAACTTTATCTTCAAAGCTATACAGACTTCCCTGTGGCGAATTTTCTTTAATATGGAACTCTTTTTCGCCAGCTAATTTATAATAATGAACGTTGGTTTCATTTACTGTAATGATGAAATGGATAGCTCCGGATTTAGTAACTGTCCAGCTTGGGCCAGCAGATATTCTTTTCCCTAAACCCAAAGAAAGTGGGTCACCAAATTGGAAAACCTCAGGCTTTTTTACTGGAATGTTGATTTTTTTGCCGTTGATATCGAGCCAAAAATCATCATTGACTACGTCTTTTATTTTTCCATAAAAAAGGCCAGTATTCAGTTCATATTTTGGATTATTCTTTGTGAAATCGGCATATCTTACAGAGAAACCAGCATTCAAAAATCCATTCAAAAATTTATAATTACCATAAACACTATAGCCATTATCCGTTTCGGTTTGCTTACCGATAAACAAAACTCTAGTATCCGACCAACCCTTGTCATCATACTTAGCAAAAACTTCATTTCCACTACCAGAACCTCCATTTCTCCATTGTGCATACAATGCTCCGTCATCACTTCTCAAAAATTGCGGATAAGTGGCTCTTTCATAGTTGACACCTTTTTTTAGGTAGTTTAATTTATCAGAGAAAATACTGCCATTCCAATCCTTATCATCTACCACAGCACCTCCTTTTTTAGAAACCCGATAATTAAAATAATGGTCAGGAAAACCTTTGGCATCATACGCATGCATATCGTAAAGTATATGTATGGTTTGTTCTATGGTAGAAATACCGATAGCTATGGTATTGTGCGAATCGCCAAGCGTACTATCTCCTCTATAACCAATATGCCGATCTGTAAACTGTATAGTTTTCCAAGTGCCGCCTTCAATTTTTTTACGGGACAGCATCACGTTTCTTTTTGACATTCCGCCTTTATACCATGCTATATAAATGTATCCGTTTACTACATCCAAACAATTTCCGTGAGGGCTTATTCTGGCTCCAAAATGAAAGGCTATATCTTTTTTTCCGTAAAAGTAAAGTGCACTATCGGTTACTTGGGTAACTTCTAAAAGCTTTACCTGTGCAATTGAGGTATTTACAGCTAAAACAAAAACCAATGAAAAAATCGCTTTCTTTAAATGCTTACTGCCTAAGCTATGCGACTTGTCTTTTTGAATATAAGCTGTGGTTAACACATCCACCAGCGGTTTTACAAAAAGTAATGCTAAGATTTGAAGCGGCGATTTCATATTTTTTTTCGATTAGGGTATTTGTCGACAAATGACTAAAGTGAACAGACGTTTTAAATTTCGGTTACGCTCAAGGTTTATAATAAAAATTTGCACTGGGTACAATTTTGACTGGTCCTAATAAGCCTGAGCTTAACAGCGGGTCGCCGTTTTTATAAAAAGAGGTAGTGCTAAACGTGGTTCTTGCTCCTGCAGGCATTGGTTCATTTTTAGGATGAAATTCTAATGGAGGATTCTTGAAACTTTCTGGGGAAATTTGTGCTTTGGCGCTAAAAGTAAGTATAGTAAAGAAGGTCAGTAAAACAGCGGATATTATTTTTTTAGTTGGTCGTTTCATATTTGGTTAGGCTTGTCTTTTTCTAGTTTATTTAACATAGTTTTTAGCCTTATAATTTTACTATACAATTTATCAAATCCTCATTTACCTTTCATGGTAATACTTTATTTAAGCTTTAACGCCTTAAACTTTAGATCAGGATTTTTATTAATAGTAAGATTCATTTTTTTAACTGGTTGTTCCAAATATATATTAAGGGGTATAAAAAATAGTCTATACATTTGGTAAATTAGTGTAGCATCACAGTTTATAGCATGACCATGAACTACCTAAATAATTTTAAAATTACAGCCTCATAAAGTTTAAACATTGGATTTTATTAGGGTTCAAATTTTGATAAGATTTTAAGTTCTTTTTCAAATCTTTGATTAATAAAATTTAATTGTTACTTGTTCCTCGCTTTTTCTGATAATATATAAATAACCAGATTTAAAGCGGTTTATGCGTTGATAGACCTATTATTCTTGTTTCTAATTTTTTTTTATTTCTATGTTTACTAGACTTTTTTTTGGTTAATACATCAAAAAATCAATAGGTAAATAGATCCCAATAACTAATTACATTCCTATAATTTCTTTAAAAAATAAGACTCATTTATATCCTAGAAAGACAAGCATTTTTCTTAAATAAAATGAATGAAAAGGTTATCATTTTATCTTTTTTCGCATTTAGAGCATAACAGTACAGGACAGCTTTAACTTTAATTTTTCGCCATCTTTGAATAACCAATTAGTAAATAATACTAAAAAGCATATAAATCAATTTTGCATTAATAGCCGGACAAAAACTAGACAATGGTTTTATTGAGGCGCTATTTTACAACTTTATTTTATTTAACACATCAAAATTCGGAAATCGTATTTAACATATGATGAGAATTTAAGTGGTTATCAAAAACTAAAAAAAAGTTCAACCAATCATCAAATTTATACTAAGAATATTTATGAGGCACAACTGCAAAAGCGAATAAATAAATGAAAGTAAATTATAAAAAAATCAGTCAGTTTTCAACCGTTAACAACGCTTACAATTTAAAATATGATGAATATAAAATTAAGCAAGTCTCTTTTTTCCTTAATCGGGATTTCCTTTTTGGCAGTAACAACCTTATTTGGTAAAAGCACACCTACAGGTTTGCAAGTGGATTTTATGGAGAATCCAATCGGGATAGACAATGCTACGCCTCATTTAAGTTGGAAAATAACTTCGGCTGAAAAAAACATATCACAAAGTGCTTATGAGCTTCGCTTTGCCTCAAGCACCACAGATTTACTAGAACCAAGTAAACTTCTCTATTCAAAAAAGGTAAATAGTAATAAATCCGTTCAGATAATTTACGACGGGCCTAGTTTAAACTCTATGCAAAGAGTTTATTGGCAAGTTAGAATCTGGGACAATAAAAGTAAGGCTTCTGATTGGAGTGCGCCAGTATTTTGGGAAATGGGAATTTTAGACCCTACCTTATGGAAAGCGTCATTCATTACCATGGAGAAAGAAATAAAGAACACCTCCTCTCTACCTGCACAATATTTCAGAAAAGATTTTTCATCAAAAAAAGAAATAAGCTCAGCTAAAGTTTACGCCACCAGTCTGGGAGTATACAATCTTTACCTAAATGGTAATAAAGTGAGCAAAAACCTATTTGCGCCGGGATTTACCAGCTATCATAAAAGATTGCAATATCAGGTTTATGACGTAACGAATGCCCTTAATGAGAAAAACACTATCGCTGCTATTGTAGGCGACGGCTGGTACCGTGGTTATTTAGGATTTAAAGGGAAGCGTGAAAACTATGGCAATAAAACCGCCTTATTTATCCAATTAGTAATTACCTATAAAGATGGAAGTACAAAAGTAATAGTAACAGATAATAGCTGGAAAGTGGCCAATGGACCTATCGTTTATTCTGACATTTATAACGGTGAGCGATATGATGCTAGATTAGAGATGAAAAGTTGGAATATTTACGGTTTTGACGATAAAAATTGGCAGTCGGCAACGGTTTATCCTCAAACACTAGCAAATTTGGTAGCAACTGAGGGTGTACCAGTGCAAAAAACCGAAGAACTTAACCCAGTTAAAATTTTTAAAACTCCAAAAGGCGAAATGGTGGTAGACTTCGGTCAAAATTTAGTGGGTTGGATAAAATTAATGGTGGATGGGAAAAAAGGTGATTCGGTAATCATTGAACACGCTGAGGTTTTAGATAAAGACGGAAATTTTTACACTAAGAATTTACGAAGCGCAAAAGCCACAGACACCTACATTTTAAATGGACAAGGTCAAGAAACATTTGAACCTCACTTTACATTCCACGGCTTTAGGTACGCAAAGCTGATTAATTATCCTGGTGTACTTAGCAGTGATAAAATAACCGCTATGGTAATCCACTCAAATATGCCCGAAACAGGATATTTTACCTGTTCAGATTCTTTGATTAATAAATTACAACAAAATATAAAATGGAGTCAGAGGGATAATTTTTTAGATATCCCAACGGATTGTCCTCAAAGAGATGAACGCTTGGGTTGGACGGGGGACGCACAGGCTTTTTGTTCTACGGCAGCCTATAATTATGATGTAGCTTCATTTTACGCTAAATGGTTAAAAGACTTAAGTGCAGACCAAGCTTCAGATGGCCGAGTACCCAACGTTATACCTAACATTTTAGGTCCAGGTGGTTCAACCGGCTGGGGAGATGCAGCGGTAATTATGCCTTGGGAAGTTTATCAGGCATACGGAGATCAACAGATTTTAGTGTCCCAATACCCAAGTATGAAAAAATGGGTAGATTTTATGGTTGAACAAGCCGGTAAGGATTATTTATGGAACAATCCAAACGATAAACATTATGGAGATTGGCTAGCTTTTCATTCTGATAAACCTGATTATCCTGGTGCTACAACTGATAAAGACCTAATCGCAACGTCCTTTTTTTACAACTCCACTATGTTATTGATCAAATCAGCAACGGTGCTTGGGAAAAAGGATGATGTTCAAAAATATATGGATATAGCAACGAAGGTAAAAATTGCTTTTAACAAAGAGTACGTTTCACCCAACGGCCGCTTATCTTCAAATACACAAACGGCTTACGCAATTGCTATATCTTTTGACTTATTGCCAAAGGAACTGTTTAGTAAGTCAGCTGAATATTTGGCAAAAGACGTTGAAAAGTTTGGTCATTTAACCACCGGTTTTTTGGGTACTCCATTGTTATGCGGCGCACTTTCAAAAATTGGAAGAGATGACTTAGCCTTTATGTTACTCAATAGAAAAGAATATCCGTCTTGGTTATATCCTGTAACAATGGGGGCCACCACCATTTGGGAGCGTTGGGATACGATGAAACCGGACGGAAGTATAATCGAGGGTATGAATAGTTTTAACCATTATGCTTACGGCGCTATTGGGCACTGGCTTTATACTTACGTAGCGGGAATTGGTATTGATGAAAACAATCCAGGATATAAAAATATCATTTTAAACCCTCACCCGGGTGGTGGCTTAACCTTTGTAAATGCCAGTTTAAACTCGGTTTATGGTAAAATAAAATCGTCATGGAGTATTAAGGAGGGTCTGTTTATTTACGATATAACTATACCTGCCAACACTACGGCAACTGTGATATTGCCAAACTCAAAAGCAACCGATGTTAAAACTGATTTCCAGTTTAAAGCCACCGATTTTAAGGAAATAGAGGGTAGTATAACCACACAATTATCATCTGGCAGTTACCATTTTTCATATCCCATAACTAATTAAAAAACAACCCCTAATTGTATCCAAATGAGATTGAAAACAATTTGTATTGTTTTGTTAGTTACATCACTTACACACGAGTTGCTTGCTCAAGTTAGTCTGGAGCATTTAACTAATGCCAAATGGGAAACTGTAGCAACAAAAAATCTTCCGGTAAAGCGTCATGAAAATAGTTTTGTTGCCGTTGGTGACAGGTTTTATTTATTGGGTGGGCGTGGAATAAAGCCAGTAAATATTTATAATCCTAAGACCTTAACATGGACCGAGGGCGCAAAAAGCCCAATAGAGGTTCATCATTTTGAGGGAGTGGCTTACCAGCACAAAATTTATATTTTTTGTGCGATGACGGGCAAGTACCCGCATGAACAACCTATCAAGAATATATTAATTTATAATACCAAAACTGATCAATGGGAAACCGGAGATGAAATTCCAGAAAACAGAAGAAGAGGGTCTGCAGGTGTGATAGTAAATGATCATCATGCAATTATTATTAGTGGGATTACTGATGGTCATTACAGTGGTTTTGTTAAATGGGTAGATGACTATGATTTTAAAACAGGAAAGTGGAAAAGATTAGCGGATGCGCCGAGAGCTAGAGACCATTTTCCTGCAACTTTAAAATACGGGAAAGTTTACTGTTTGGGAGGTAGAAATAGCTCTGCTGCAACTAACCAAACTTTTGAATTAACCATTCCTGAAGTTGATGTTTACGATATTAAAAATAATAGCTGGACAACTTTATCCACGGCTTCAAACTTACCTATTCCAAGAGCAGCTCCTTCTGCTTCATTTATAGGAAATTATTTAATAGTTATTGGAGGAGAAACTGCAGGTTCTGAGGTCGCTCATAATGAAGTGCAGGCGTTAAGTATTAAAACTGGTAAATGGCGTAAAATGCCGAACCTAGTTACCGGCAGACATGCCACTCAGGTTATCAATTATAAAAAAGCACTTTACATAACGGCCGGTAGTGGGAACAAAGGCGGGAAACCAGAATTATCCTCGATAGAGAAATTTATTTATAAATAAAGCAATTGGCTGTATAAAGGGAATCAAAAACAAATTTATATAATCAATTACAATCAATTGCTTTTGCTGTACTAAAAACTTAATTAACACAATTTTTAAACCCTTAAATTTTTAATCATGAACAAAAGAATTATCTATTTCGCAACGCTATTTTTAGCGTTCTTCATTAATCATCTATCCGCACAAACTTTGGTTATCGATGAAAACTTTAATCAATACCCCGGTGCTTACACCAATTACACATTATCCATGCTAAACAACGATTTTGTAAACATCTTAAGACCAAGGGCAAGCGGTGCTGTTAGAGGTTTTGATGCGCCCGGTGTTACATGGCCGCAAAATAACGTAGTTGGTAATGGAGTTTTTCGGGCAAATTTTCCTGCAAATTCAGCTGGCGGACCAGCATCAGGTTTTTTATTCGATAAAAGAATTGATGATACAGAGGAAGCTGTAATGGAATACAGAATCTTTTTTCAAGGAGCTGGTAGTGATAATAAATTTGTTTTTGCATCTGGAGGCAAGTTGCCCGGTTTAGCAGGCTCTAGTTTAGATAATGTGGGATGTATCCCTGTAGGCTGTACAAAAAATACAAGCAATATTACAAATGGTTTTTCTGCAAGACTAATGTGGAGAAAAAAGTTTGCTAATGATGAAAAATCTGGAAAATTAGTGGCTTACACTTACTTTCCCAACAGAGACATTAGTAAATGTGGGGTGGATTATGATATTGCAGATGCAGTTCCCAATACTTGGTATAAAATCAGACAATACATTAAATTGAACACACCCGGAGTAAACAACGGAATTTTAAAAGTCTGGGTCAATGATGTATTAAAAGTAAATGTAAGTAATATTCTATACCGTGAAGCAGGTAAGGGTGCAGTAAAAATTAATGCTGCCGTGTTTCATAGTTACAGAGGAGGTAGTCCAAATGACATAAGATTTTATTCTCCTAACAATGACTATATCCAGTTTGACGACTTCAAAGTGTGGAAAGACGCTATCAACGGAAATACGGGCGGAGGTACTACCGGCAATACTGTGCAAATGGTCAAACGTAACGCATCAGGTTTCGCAATTGATGGTGGAATCGGTGGGCAAAACGGTCAAACTGTTTATTTGTGGACTTCCAATTCATCAAATGTTAATCAGCAATGGATAGAAATCCCTCGAGGCTATGGCTATTATTCATACCAAAAGATCAATACAAATTTCTGTATAGATGGTGGTAATGGTGGTGCCAGCCAACAACCTGTTGTATTGTGGGCAAAAGATGATAATAATCAAAATCAACATTGGAAACGAATACCAGTAGGCGATGGTTATTATCGATTAGAGAAGAGAAACTCACCTGGATTTTCATTAGACGGTGGTAATGGCGGAGCCAATGGTCAGGCTGTTTACTTATTTGCGAGCAATAATGCGAACCAAAATCAACATTGGAAACTGAATGCGACAAGCGGAAATTTATCAAGTGCTAAAAATTCAGAAGTGATTTTTAAAGTGCCTGTAACCCAAAACTCAAACATTTACCCTAATCCAAGTAAAAACGGAATATTCAATCTTAAGTCCGTCCAAGATTATCAGGTAGTTTCTGCCGTTGGGTATAAAGTTACCGAGGGCAAAGGTAACCAGATTGATTTGTCTGCTTATCCTAAAGGGATATATTTAGTAAAAATTGGAAATGAAGTTTCCAAAATAATATTCGAATAAAAATAAAACGGGAGTTTGAAATTTTAGACTCCCGTTTTTAAAAATCTAATAGCTAAAAACATTACAAATATGATTAATTCAAAATCTTTAAAGCAACTAGCCTTTTTAACAGTATTACTACTTAGTTTCTCAAGTGCTATTGCACAACGAAAAATAGAGGTTGATTTCAATAAAGAAAAAGGAATATTACCTAATGTTTTCAAAGAAGGTGTAGGTGCCGGAAGAGCATTTGAAGGTTTGGGAGAACAATGGCAGAACCAGTTACGTCAAGTAAAGAAAGATTGCGATTTCACTTATTTACGGTTTCATGCCCTTTTTCACGATGAGATGGACGTTTATAAAGAAGATGCAAACGGCAATCCAATTTACAACTGGCAAAAAATAGATCAGCTTTTTGATTTTTTGCTTTCTATAAAAATGAAACCTTTTGTAGAGCTATCTTTTATGCCAGTGGCTTTAAGAACAAATGATCAAACTGTTTTCCATTGGAAAGCCTATATATCTCCGCCGAAATCTTACCCTAAATATGAGGCTTTGATTGAAGCCTTTGTGAGACACCTAGAACAGCGATACGGCAAACCGGAGGTTAAACAATGGTATTTTGAAGTTTGGAACGAACCTAATCTGCCATCTTTTTTCAGCGGTAGCCAACAAGAATATTTTAAAATGTACGCTGCTGCAGCTAAAGCAATTAAGAAAGTTGATCCAACTTATAAAGTAGGAGGTCCTGCTTCTGCTGGTACGCAATGGGTGAAGGAAACAATCGATTTTACAGAAAAAAATCAAGTTCCTTTAGATTTTATATCTACGCACTATTACGGCGTCAAAGGAGATTTGGATGAAACAGGTAATAGGGTATTAATGATGAAACCAGATAAAGATGTGGTAATTAAAGCGATTGAAAGAGTTAGACAACAAATAGACGAAACGAGTAAAAAAGGACTGGAATTACACATCACAGAATGGTCTTCATCGTACTCTCCTTTAGATCCCGTACATGACACTTACCAGAATGCGACTTACGTTTTAAATGTTTTAAAAAATACAGAGCATAATGCAAATTCAATGTCTTATTGGACATTTTCGGATATTTTTGAAGAGTTGGGGCAATCGGATAAGCCATTTCATGGCGGTTTTGGTTTAATGACTATCAATGATTTGAAAAAACCAACTTACTTTGCTTATAAGTATTTAAACCAGTTAGGGAAAACAGAATTGCTAAATAAGGATTCGGCGTCTTGGGTTTGTAAAACAGATGAAAATGTTCAATTATTATTATGGAATTTCACATACTCAAATCAAAATGGGTTAGATAATGCTCGTTTTTATACGCAGGATATTCCTTCGAAAACTGCAGGAAACACCACTATCAATATTAAAAATTTGGTAAATGGTAAATATCATTTATTGCTTTACAAAACAGGTTATAAGCAAAATGATATTTATACAGCTTACGCAGAAATGGGAAGGCCAGAGAAATTAAGCTTTAGCCAAATAGAAAAGCTCAAAAGTTTATCTACTGATGCTCCTACTAAATCAAAAAAAATATCAGTAAAAAACGGAGAGTTTACATACAATGTTAATGTGAATGAAAATGATGTCTATTTTCTAAAGCTTGTTAAAACAAATTAATTTTTCTTTTTAGATAGGTAGTACCTATTTTAATTGATGAGATTAATACTAAAAGAAATATCAATATAATTTTGCACTACCCATAAAATGAAAAGAAATCTAATTCTATTATTACTATTATTCTATATAAACTCCGCCTATGCACAAAAACAGATTTATGTTTTTTCATATTTCAATAATAACGGAAAAGATGGTTTACACTTAGCTTACAGCAAAGATGGTTTAAATTGGAAAGCTTTAAAAAATGACAAGTCATTTTTACAGCCAGTTTTAAGTAAAGATAGTTTGATGAGAGACCCCTGCATTATAACCGGAGAGGATGGGCTGTTTCATATGGTGTGGACGGTAAGTTGGAAATCTAAAGGAATAGGTTACGCCTCATCTAAAGATTTAATCAATTGGTCTCCACAAAAATATATTCCTGTTATGGAGCAAGAAGCAGGCGCTAAAAATTGTTGGGCACCAGAGATAACCTGGGACGATAAAGGCAAACAGTATGTTATCTATTGGTCAACGGTAATTGAAGGGCTTTTTCCTGAAACGGAATCTCTCAATCGTTCAGGTAACCGCATATACTATACTGCTACAAAAGACTTTGTAAACTTTGCACCAACTAAGTTGCTTTATGACCCAGGTTTTGCAGCAATAGACGCAACCATTGTAAAGGATGGAAACCGATGGGTAATGTTTTTTAAAGATGAAAGAGAGAAACCGACTCAAAAGAATATAAAAATAGCTTTTGCAGATAATATTACAGGGCCTTATTCAAAAGCAAGTGAGCCTATTTCTCCAAAATCAGACATTATTCCGGTAGAAGGGCCTACTTCTTTAAAGAAAGATAATGAATGGATATTATATTATGATAAATATTTTTCTAAAGCTTATGGAGCAATAAAGTCTAGCGATTTAACTCATTGGACAGATATATCTTCAACTATTAATTTGCCGCTTGGTATAAGACATGGTTCTATTTTTACAGTTAAAAAAAGTC
Source organism: Sphingobacteriales bacterium (assembly GCA_038235745.1). Lineage (GTDB taxonomy): Bacteria > Bacteroidota > Bacteroidia > Sphingobacteriales > Sphingobacteriaceae > Pseudopedobacter. The sequence goes on along the minus strand of JBBSTQ010000024.1, from coordinate 2,050 downwards.
TATTGAAAAAATTGATGAAACTTTAGATCAATTAATCAATATGAAAGAAAATAAGAATTAAATCACTTAGTAAGCCTACCGGTTTTATAATACATATTGTAAATACTATACATTTCATATCTAAAAAAAATGTGGAAACTAGATTGCGATTTCGACAATAGCGAATACAAATTTGAGCAACTTAGAGATGCAATAATTAAGATTATTGAACACGGAGAAGTAAATTTTGATCAACCTTTACCGAGTATTAATGACGTAAGTGATTATTACAACTTATCAAAAGTTACAGTTGCAAGAGCCTATAACAATCTTAAAAAACGAGGCATCATTGAAAACATAAAAGGAAAGTTTTTCGTAATAAAGGAAAAAGCTAACAGGCTTAAGATTTTGTTGGTGTTTAATAAATTGGAAGAGTTTAAACGAAATACATACGAGGCTATCCAAGATGTTTTTGCGGGAGAAGCTATAATTGATTTGCAAGTATATTACTCAAATTACAGTACTTTTAAAAACATAATCAATGAAAGCTTAAATAAATATGATTATTATATTATAATGCCCCATTTTTATCGGGAAAGTATTGTTGATGATCATTATAGTTTAGTTAAGAAAATACCTGCTAAAAAACTGATGTTTTTAGATACAAGAATTGCAGAAATCAGTGATTTTTCTGGCGCAGTTTTGCAGGATTTTTGCAGCGATATGTACTTAGGTTTAGAGCAAGTCAAAGATCTGTTAGCAAAATATGATGGTATACGTTTTATTAGAGGAAAACACAGTCACCACCCAGAAGACGCAATTGAAAGTTTAATTAAGTTTTGTAAAACTAATAATTTACAATTTTCAATCGTTGAAGATATTAAAACTGAAACTATAACACCAAAAATAGTATATATTTCCACCACAGATAAAGATTTGGTGCAGTTGATAAAAAAAATGAAGAACTCTGTTTACAGATTAGGAGATGAAGTCGGTTTGATTTCTTACAATGACAGCATCTTGAAAGAACTGCTAAACGTAACTGTATTTTCTACAAATTTTTATGAGATGGGTAAATCTATAGCGAATATGATTGTTAACCAGAAATTTGAGAGTTTAAAAAATCCTTTCGATATAATTATTAGAGATACTTTATAACTATTTAGTTTGAGTAATGACAAAAATTTTGAATCAATCTATGTTAGATCGATTTTTAAGAATTGATAGGAGGCTAATTCAAGCAGTATTTAACGATGCTTTTAACATTTCCGACATGTGTTAAGGTTGCTGGACGCTCTCTGTTTAATATGTACTTTATGCAATAAAAGTCGTAGGAATTGAAAGAAAATACTTAACTATTGCAATCGAGAAAGCCAAGGTCAGCAAAAATTGTCAATGGATTGTGATATTACCCGATTTAGGTTGCCATGGTTGCATACGGGAAGGGGAAGTCTTTATAAAAGAGCATATTAGAAATAACATCAATTAAAATTTACAACAAAAAACAGATATACTGTTAGCAAAACAAACTAACGTGTACATTGAGAAACTTGGTGATTTTAATATGCCAACGAACAACGGCATTTACCCTTGTATTATCAAGATAGAAAACGGTAGTATTGTTAGCCACGAGTTTCAGTCTGCTAAAAACGGAGGTGCTTTTGCAAAGCTAAATAGTTTAGTCTCGGCGCAGTAGGTGTTAAATTTACATGGAGTTAATTGCTTAGCAACAATGGAGTTATTAGATTTTGAAGATGGTAAAATAAAATTGTATACGCTTTTACTTTTTGTCGGCCTTTCAATACCCTGTTTCAGCCAATCCAGCCCCGCCACGGACAGCCTTGCCACAAGTCTCCAAACCTATTTAAAAAACGTATCACCAGAAAACATCTATCTCCAAACCAGTAAAGGCATCTACGAAAGCGGAGAGGACCTTTGGTTCAAGGCCTATGTTTTAGATGCGCAATCATTCAGCCCTTCGCTGCTAAGCAAAACCCTCTACCTTCGTATGGTTAGCAACCAGAACAAACAATCCGTCTGGCAAGAAATGTATGAAATCCAGGATGGTTTT
>JBBSTQ010000023.1:0-16859 GCA_038235745.1 Sphingobacteriales bacterium | reverse complement strand
GGCATTTCCATAAAAGAAGTAATTCCTCCAGCAACTGCCGCTTTAGCTTCGGTGTAAATTTCTGCTTTATGTGTCAACCCTGGTTCTCTAAAATGCACCTGATCGTCAATAAATCCTGGAAAAAGGTATTTCCCTTCTGCATTTATCTCTTTAGCGCCATTAGCAGATAAGTTTTGTCCGATTTTTTCTATTCGTTGGTTGTTGATATAAACATCAGCGATTTGTTGTTTACCCTCGTTAACGATTGTTGCGTTTTTGATAATGTATTTTGCCATGTAGCAAAGTAAAGGTATTGTGAATGAAAAGCATAATTTTTTAACACAGAGGTAACGGAGTTTTTTACAAAGAGCACAGGTCGAAACGACTTTTTAAAAACCTACTGGAGTACGCAACAAGCTGGACTTCGTTTATTTTCATTTTATCGTCTAATATTAACGGACATTTATAGGTGTGTACCTCAACTCATATTAATCCCAAAATCATGTAAATCATGGTTCTGACAGTTTTTTTTCAACCACAGAGCGCACAGAGATCACAGAGCTGGACGGCTTTTCAAGTCATTCAATCATTCTCTCCTACTATCATTCAAAATTATCTTCAATCCTTCCATCCTCCACTCCTTCAATCATTAAATAACAATCGTATCTTTGCGCCATGTCACAAACATTCGAGGAATTTGGTTTTAACAAACAAGTGTTAACCGCCATTGCAGATGCTGGTTACACGCAACCAACGCCTATTCAGCAGAAAGCTATACCACCGATTTTGAACGGACAAGATGTTTTGGGCATTGCACAAACTGGCACCGGTAAAACTGCAGCTTACGTTTTGCCGATGATCATGAAGCTGAAATACGCTCAGGGAAATGACATTAGGGGGCTAATTGTTGCGCCAACGCGTGAGCTGGCCATGCAAATTGAAGAAAATGTAAAAACTTACGCCGCTAATACCGATTTACGTTCTGCAGTAATTTATGGAGGTCTTGGTCCAAAAACCCAGATAGAAACCCTAAAAAAAGGGCTAGATATATTGATTACAACCCCCGGCAGGTTTATGGATTTATACTTGGAAGGCCATATCGTTACCAAAAAATTGGAGGTTTTAGTTTTAGATGAAGCGGATAAAATGATGGATATGGGCTTTATGCCTCAGATTAATAAAATTTTAGAAGTTGTTCCAAGGAAGCGTCAGAATATGCTTTTTTCTGCTACCATGAGCGAGCGGATAGAAAAATTAGCAGAAAACTTTTTACTGTGGCCTACCAAAATAGAGGTAACGCCACAAGCCACACCCGCCACAACTGTTGAGCAAACGCTGTATCATGTTCCAAATTTTAAAACAAAAATCAATTTATTAAAGGTTTTTGTAGAGGATGATCCGGAAGTGAAAAAACTAATAGTCTTTTGCCGTAGCCGAGCCAATGCCGAAAACGTTTATAAGTTTTTGCTACGTAGATTCAACGAAAGTCATGTGAAAGTTTTACACGCTAACAAAGGGCAAAACACGAGGATAAATTCCATCAATGCCTTTAAAAACGATGAAGTAAGAATGTTGGTCGCCACAGATGTCGCTGCTCGCGGTATTGATGTTTCTGATGTTACACACGTTATTAATTTTGATGTGCCAGTTATTTACGAAGACTATGTGCATCGCATCGGGCGGACTGGTAGAGCTTATAATTTGGGTAAAGCGATCACTTTCTGTAATCCAGCCGAACAACATTACATCAATAAAATAGAAAAACTGATTCGCCAAGAAATCCCAGTAGTTAAGATTCCCGAGAAGGTATTTATTGAAGAAACAGAATACGACGAAAAACAAGCCATCGCAAAACAGATAGATGACCAAAAACGTAAGGAAGACCCTGATTTTAAAGGCGCTTTCCACGAGAAAAAAACACTCACACAAAAGAAAAAGTTTAAAGCCGGCAGAGAAAAAGCGCATGGAATGAAAATGAGCGGTGCCCAAAAGAAAAAGTATAAATAATGAATTTTAACGGGTTAAAAATAACACCGCTAAACTTGGTAATTGCCCTATGTTTTACCTACGTTTTGTATCTGTTACTAGGGTTTGGGACGGAAACCGCAGGTATAAGTAAAAGTGTTAAAATTGGCTACACAGTGGCTCTAGGATTGGTTCTGTTCTTTACAGACATCCTCTTCCGCCGGTTTATAGAAAGCAAAAAATGGATCTGGTTAATTCAAGGTTCATTTATATTAATAATAATAGTAATGATGATTATTTTTCAAAAAGGATGAAAAAAGCAGAGATTAAATTAACAATAGAGTTAGACGATAATAACGTTCCAGAAAACATAACTTGGGAATATACGGATTCTGAAAACAAAGAAGCATTAGCCGTAAAATCAATGATGTTAGCACTTTGGGACCATAATTACAAGAATAGTTTACGTATTGATTTATGGACTAAAGATATGCCTGTTGACGAAATGAAAAGGTTTTTTTACGAGACTTTACAAACCATGGGCGATAGTTTTTTAAGAGCTACCAACGAAACTAAAATTGTTGAAGATTTAAGAGACTATTGCGCACATTTTGCGGAAAAAATGGAGATTACAGAGAAATAATAAGTCATAAATCTGTGTTAAAAATCCTAAAAGAAAATTTTAGGATTTTTTTTTGTTCCAAATATTCCTATCTTTTGCTGATAAACCTAACCGAATGCGAAGAATAAGCTTTAAGAATTGGATTTTAATAGGCATTACTATTTCGCTGACATTAGTCTTTCTGATTGGTTACAGCTCTTACAAAAGTTTAAACCGTGTTAGCGACGACCAAGTTTGGGTAAACCACACCGAAAAAGTAATTAATAAATGCGAGCGAATCATCAAGTTGGTGGTTGACGCAGAAACTGGGCAGAGAGGATTTTTGCTGACCGAAAAAGATGCATTTCTTGAAACCTACCAAACCGCTATAGATCAATTAGATCAAAATTTAAATGAGCTTGCTGAATTAGAAAGTGACAACCCAATCCAAGTTGACAACACTCAACAACTAAAATTATTAATAACAAATAGGCTGAAGCTACTAGCCGATGTAATTGAAGTTAAGAAAAATAAAGATGCAACTACGACTCAATTAATTGAAAAATTACTATCGAGTAAAAAACAAATGGATGCGTTTCGGTCTCAGGCAGATAAAATGATCAAAATAGAAAATACGCTCTTAGCACAGAGAACGCTATCTTCTGAAAAATCGATTCAGCGAGCTATTTTGGTAATTATTGGAGGATCAATTCTAATATTCGTGATTATTCTGATACTTTTTAGATTTATCAAAAACTCTTTTGAAAGGCAAAACAAAGCTAAAAAAGAATTGAAAGCGAGCAATATTGACCTAGAGAAATTATTCAGGCAAAACGAAGAAAAAACTTGGCTAATATCCGGATCCCTGATTATCGATAATGCAATGCGTGGGGTACAAACAGTAAACGTGAGAACCAGCAATTTGATAAACGAAATAGCCAAGTACGTTGATGCAGAAATGGGTGTCATCTATATATTAGATGACGAAAACCCAGAACTACTTACCAAATCCGCAGGATACGCATATTCAGGAACTGACAACCAAAGAATTAGCTTTAACGACGGGTTAATTGGGCAAGTTGCAACAGAGAAAAAAAGAAAAGTTTGGAATAAAGTGCCTGATGATTATGTAAAAATCAAATCAGGATTAGGCAGTACAAAGCCTAAACATTTACTAATTGAACCTATATTTTTTCAGTCAGAATTAAAAGCTGTAATAGAACTCGCTTTTATAAATCCTATTCCCGAAAGCGTATTAACACTGTTTGACAACACCAATTCAATCATCGGCGTGGGTATCAACGCATCGCAAGACAGGGTAAAAATGAGGGATTTGTTTCAGGAGACCCAAGCGCAGGCAGAAGAACTGGAAAGTCAACAGGAAGAACTTAAAGTAACTAACGAAGAGCTCATCCACAAAACAGAAATGTTGCAGGCTTCTGAAGAAGAACTGAGGGTACAACAAGAAGAGCTAAGAGAAAGCAATGCAGAGCTTGAAGAAAAAGCGAGGTTACTTTCAGAAAAAAACCAGGTAATTGAGGAGGCTCGAGAGGCGGTTATTCTAAAAATGAAAGAACTGGAGCTGAGTGGCCGTTACAAATCTGAGTTTTTAGCTAATATGAGTCACGAGCTACGGACTCCGTTAAATAGTATTTTGATTTTAGCCCGCATTTTAAAAGATAACAAAGCCAGCAACTTATCTGCAGATGAAGAAAAATATGCCAACGTAATCTTTAAATCTGGCAACGACTTGTTGCAACTGATTAACGATATTCTAGATTTAGCAAAAATAGAATCAGGCAAAATAGAATTGGTTTACGAGGATGTAGATGTTAAGGAAGTTGCTGATAACTTACAATTACTTTTCGCAGAAGTTGCCAATACAAAATCAATAAACTACAAGACTGCGCTTGACAAAAGCTTGCCAAAACACGTAGAAATCGACAGATTTAGAACCGAACAAATTCTGAAAAATCTTCTCTCTAACGCCTTCAAATTCACACCAAAAGAGGGAGAGGTCAAGGTCTCTTTTAGTTTACAGGAAGAAGAACAGCTGAAAATTGAGGTTAGCGATACCGGAATCGGTATTCCGGAGGCTAAACAAAAACTCATTTTTGAAGCCTTCCAACAAGCGGATGGCTCTACAAGTAGGGAATTTGGCGGTACTGGTTTGGGCTTATCCATTTCACTTGAATTGGCAAAATACATGGGTGGCAAAATTATGTTGACAAGTGTAGTTGGGCAGGGAAGTAAGTTTTCTTTGATTATCCCGATAAAAAAACCCTTTTTTATTGAGGGAGAAAAGGAGAGCTCAATAAATACGTCTCAAACAGCACCTTTGCCTCTTCAAACAGAAAAAAACGAATACCATTTACCAATTAACAACCCTGAAATTAAACTGGGCAAACCCACTTTGTTAGTTGTTGAAGATGACCAAATATTTAGCCAGTTTTTAAAGGAATACGGGGAAGGCAAAGGCTTTGAAGTGGTACAGATTTACACCGGAGACACTGCGGTTGATACGGCTATTACCTTACAGCCAGATGCGATTTTATTAGATGTGATGCTTCCAGGAATTGACGGCTGGAATGTACTAAAACAATTAAAATCGGGCACAAAAACTTCACATATCCCCGTACACATTATGTCTGCCGGAGATCAGAAGAATAAAAAAGCTATTCAATCTGGTGCTTTATCTTTTATAAAAAAACCTATCGACGTGAATGCGTTGGATGCTGTTTTTAGTCAATCAATTGGTGGCAGTTCGCAAAACTATCAGAATATTTTATTAGTAGAAGATCATCAAGTTCAAAGTGATGCTCTCGCAAAAATGTTTAGAGACAGAAATATAAATGTTCAGCAGGCATACACTGGTGCAGAAACTTTAGACCTTTTGAAGCTACAACATTATGACTGTTTAATTTTGGATTTAAACCTTCCGGATATTTCTGGGCTTGACCTTTTGGAGCAGATTAAAGAAAATGAAGCTTATAAAGATTTACCAGTAATCATTAACACCGCAATGGAACTGGATCAAGAAAAAATGAAGCGCTTACTAAAATACTCTGATGCCACGGTAATGAAGTCAACCAAATCTAGCGACAGAATTTTGGACGAAGTAAACCTATTCCTTCACAAAATAAAATCGGAAGAGGGCAAAGAAAAAAGTAAAGTGAGCACCTTAACAGCAACAAACTTAAAAGATAAGAGCATTTTATTGGTGGATGACGATATGCGGAATATTTTTGCTTTGAGTGCCGTTTTGGATGGCTTTGGATTTAAAGTAGAAATTGCAAACGACGGCGAGGAAGCATTGAAGAAAATTGAAGAAATGGAAAAAGTCGATTTGGTTTTGATGGACATTATGATGCCGAAAATGGACGGCTTTGAAACCATGATTGCGATTCGTAAAGATCCAAAATGGAAAAAACTTCCTATTATTGCGCTAACCGCAAAAGCAATGAAAGAGGACAGACAAAACTGCATCGACGCTGGAGCAAACGATTATATTACCAAACCTGTTGACGTGGATAAACTATTAAGCTTAATTAAAGTTTGGTTGGCGGGCTAGTTATTCAATTTTTAATGAGTGAAGGGTTGAATTTTGAATGATTGAAGGAGTGAATGATTGAATTTCGACTGGCGAAAAATCAACTTTATCATTAACTAAGTCATCTTGATACTTGATACTTGCTACTCATATCTTGATACTCGCTACTCATATCTTGATGTTAAAAACAATGAATGAACATGAATTGGATGAGATGGTAACGCTGATCAAAAACATCCACGATTTTGATTTTTCTAATTATAGCAAAGCATCCTTAAAAAGAAGGTTTGAAGGCTTAATGGCTAAACTTTCGCTTTCTGTTTTCGAGTTAAAAGCTAAAATCATCAACGAACGTGATTTCTTAAGTGTTTTAGTGAATGACATCACGGTAAACGTGACAGAAATGTTCAGAGATGCTGAATTTTTTAAGAGCATTAAAAACAACGTTATCCCTTATCTTACATCTTACCAGCATATCAAAGTTTGGAATGCAGGTGTGGCCACTGGCGAAGAACTCTATTCCTTTTCTATATTATTTAAAGATTCAGAGATTTACCATAACTCTTTTTTTTACGGCACTGATATTAACACAAGTGTATTAAATGAAGCGAAGGCAGGTATTTACGATTTAAAGAAAATGAAAACGTTTGCAGAAAACTATTCGGCGATTAAGCTGACTAAACCGTTTTCTGATTATTTCACGGTTCAATATGGAAATGCCATTATCAATTCAGAACTCAGAAAAAATTGTCTTTTCTCTGTGCATAATTTAATTTCTGACGGTGTTTTTAATGAGTTCCAACTAGTATCCTGCAGAAATGTTTTGATTTATTTCAATTTAGATTTGCAAAACAAGGTTCTTAAACTACTGATTGATAGCCTTTGCGTATTCGGTTTTTTGTGCTTAGGGTCTAAAGAGGTAATCAGGAACGAGGACTTAAGTAAAAGGCTTAAACTGGTAGATAAAAAACAGAATATTTATCAACGGGTTTTGTAGAAAATTACCTGTTTAAACTTACAAACAAAACCTATTCCTATACTTTTACGTAAACAAACAAGTTAATACACTAACACAACTCAAGGCCATATTAACCTTAGAAATGATTTAAATGATGCAGAAAGTTAACGTTTTAATTGTAGATGATAGAGAAGAGAACATCATTGCGCTAAAAGCATTGATTCAGAGGGAAGATATCAATATCATTACCACTACTTCTCCAAACGAAGCACTTAAACTAGCTTGGGAAAACAACATTTCTATAGCACTGGTTGACGTTCAAATGCCTGATATTGATGGTTTTGAGCTGGTTGATATGCTAAAAGCAAATCCTAGGACTAAGGATATTTTGGTCATCTTTGTTACTGCAATCTCAAAAGAAACCAAATACGCCGTTAAAGGCTACAACGCGGGCGGCATAGATTACCTTTACAAACCTTTAGATCCCTTTGTCACTGCAGCCAAAGTGGATTCGTTTATACAACTAGCTACTAGCCAGAATTTAATCAAGCAAAAAAACGAAGAGTTAGAGAACTTTGCAATCGTTATCAATAACAGTGCAGATATCATTTGCGCAATAGATGCAAAAACACTTCGTGTAAAAACTGTAAGTCCGGCTGTAGAAAGAATCATCGGTTATAAACAGTCTGAAGTTGTAGATAAAAAGATGAGTGATTTTGTGGATGAAGATATGAAAGATGAGTTTGTTTCTTATTTAAATAAGATTGCGAAATCAAAAACAACCACTTCTTTTGAAACACGATTTACCAGCTTTAGCGATGAAAAAATTTGGTTTGAGTGCAGGGTAACTTATAAAGCCGATACATTTTTTTTAAACGCTAGTGATATTTCGCACCAGAAACAATACGCTACGGAACTTATCCAAGCAAAAGATGAAGCCTTAAAAGCTAAAAAAGTAAAAGAAGTTTTCTTGGCGAATATGAGCCACGAATTACGTACGCCAATAAATGGCATCATAGGCATCTCCAATATTCTGCAAAACACCGAATTGAGTAATTCTCAACTAGAGATGGTAAGGTTATTGGAAATCTCATCGCAGTCTTTATTAGGGGTTGTCAACGATATTTTGGACATCTCCAAAATTGAATCGGGCAAGTTTTCTATCGTCAATAAAGACGTCAATTTAAAAGAACTGTTAAACTCTGTTACCGATATTTTAAGATTTAAAGCCAACGAAAAGTTAATTGGTTTACAATTGGAAATTGCATCAGATGTGCCTCATTACATTATGGCGGATGCATTGAGGCTCAATCAAATTTTGATGAACCTGCTTAGTAATGCCATTAAATTCACAAATAAAGGAGAGGTAAAGCTTAAGGTAAGCCGAAAGTCCGTGAGCGAAGAATCTGTACGCCTAAAGTTTGAAGTGAGTGATACCGGCATTGGAATTCCGAAAAACAGATTGGCAAGCGTGTTTGAATCTTATGAACAAGCTGATGATGACACTGCTACAAATTACGGCGGAACCGGTCTCGGTTTAACCATTGTTAAAAAGTTGGTTGATTTAATGGGCGGCAAGTTGAGTGTTGAAAGTATTGTTGAACAAGGCAGTAAATTTACCTTTACCGCTACCTTTAAATTACCGCAAGACAACGCAGGTTTAATTATCAAGTTCACGCCTGATTTAAAACCGTTTAAAGGCGTTAAAGTTTTAATTGCTGAAGACAATCTTGTAAACCAGTTTATGGTAAAAAAGATTTTAACATCATGGGCAGTGGAAACAGAAACCGTAGATACTGGTTTTAAGGCGGTAGAAATGCTACAGAAGCAAGATTTTGATTTGATTTTAATGGACACCCACATGCCAGAAATGGGAGGGTTTGAAGCGGCAAGAAAAATAAGAACCGAGTTTCAATCGCCAAAGAAAGATGTTAAAATCATATCGCTTTCCGCAGCGATACTAGAGGAAGAGAAAGCTGCCGCTTTAGACGCCGGCATGGACGAAATTTTAACCAAACCTTTTGTTTTAGAAGATTTACACAGAATTATCAGCAAAGTTTTAGGGGTTTAAGCTAAATTTGAGAAATTGCTAAACATCCTTTAATGAGAATAGTAACAGAAATTAAATACCTCCTAAAAAAGGAAATAATTTTAGAATGGCGTTCAAAATATGCGCTGAATGGCATTTTACTATACGTAGTTTCTACGGTTTTTGTCTGCTATCTTTCATTTAAAACTACACCTCCATTAGTCTGGAATGCGCTATTTTGGATCATAATGCTCTTCGCTGCCATCAACGCTATCTCCAAAAGTTTTTTGCAAGAAAGTAAAGGTAGGCTTTTGTATTACTACCAAATTGCAAGTCCACAAGCCATTATTGTTGCTAAAATTATTTACAACATGTTGTTGATGATATTGATGTCAGCAATTGCTTTGTTGGTGTATAGCATCGTTTTTCAGAATGAGGTTGGCGATAAATTACTTTATTTTGGTGCAGTAATGCTAGGAGCCATCAGCTTTTCCAGCGTTTTCACTATGATTTCTGCCATCGCTTCAAAAGCCAACAACAACGGAACTTTAATGGCAATCTTAAGTTTTCCGGTTATTATACCTGTGATTATTTTGATTATCAAGCTTTCAAAAAATGCAATGGATGGATTAGATCGATCTGTTTCAATGGATGAAATTGGCGTTTTAACCGCCATTAATTTGATAGTTATCACAGTTTCTTTATTACTATTTCCTTACCTTTGGCGAGATTAAAATCTTAAAAATATGTCTAAGAACTGGTGGAAAATTTTAGCATCGGTATTTGTTCTCTACACTGTTGTTGCTGGTTTATTGCTAAAAGTCCCAACATTGCCCATCCTTCACGAAAGCATCAGAAATTTATATTTCCATGTACCTATGTGGTTTGCTATGATTGTGATTTATACAATTGCGGTGGTAAACAGCATCAGGTATTTACAAACTAATAACGAGAAGTACGATTTAATAGCGGTAGAAAGCGTAAACACAGGTTTGCTGTTTGGCGCAGTGGGTTTAGTTTCTGGCATGATCTGGGCAAATTTTACGTGGGGTTCTCCGTGGCCCAATGATCCAAAATTAAATAGTGCAGCCATAGCAACTTTAATGTATTTAGCTTATACCGTATTGCGCAGTTCTTTGGACGAGGAGCAAAAACGGGCAAAAATATCTGCCATCTACAATATTTTCGCCTTTCCAGTAATGGTAGTTTTACTTTTTGTTTTACCACGATTAACGGATTCTTTACATCCGGGCAACGGTGGAAACCCAGGTTTTGGAGCTTACGATTTAGACAGTAATATGCGGTTGGTATTTTATCCGGCAGTTTTAGGTTGGATAGGCATTGCAGTTTGGATTATGAACATCCGCTTCCGCATCAGAAAACTGGAAAACAAACGAAATCAAATTTAATTTAACCATCAGCGAAAGCTCACGAAAACAGCATTTCATCATGAAAAAAATAGCTTTATTTATTTTCACTTTCATCATATCACTTAGTGCTTTTGCGCAAAATAACGGCGTTGACATGGCTGATCAACTAAGAGCATCCGGCAAAATATACGTAGTAGTAGCTGTAATGTTACTTTTGTTTACAGCCTTCATTCTTTATCTTTTTAGCATAGACAGACGCGTTAAAAAGCTGGAAAAAAACAGTTAATAAAAGCCTGTATTACCCTCAACTGTAAAATTCTTAGTTGAAATAACAAATAATTGAAGGCTTTTTTGGGCTTTCAAGATATTATCTCGACTTTGTAATAAACCAGTTTATAAAACAAAATTACGACGTTATGAGTAATGCAAACAATCCCGTTTTTAACGACGAAGCCCATTTTTATGCTGATGTATGTGGTTACGTAGATCAAGCCGCAAAGTTTAGCAATCACGATAAAGGTCTTTTAAACCAAATTAAAGCGTGTAACAGCGTTTATCGCTTCCAATTTCCTATTCGTAAAGGAAATAGTTTTGAAATTATCCACGCTTGGCGAGTAGAACATTCGCACCACATGTCGCCAACTAAAGGCGGTATCCGTTACAGCGAGATAGTAAATGAGGATGAAGTAATGGCTTTAGCCGCCCTTATGACGTATAAATGTGCCATTGTTAACGTTCCGTTTGGTGGCGCAAAAGGGGGCATAAAAATAAATCCTAAGGATTATACAGTTGCCGAGTTAGAAACAATTACACGACGTTACACCGTTGAGTTAATCAAAAAGAATTTTATTGGGCCTGGCATTGATGTTCCCGCTCCAGATTATGGTTCTGGCGAAAGAGAAATGGCATGGATTGCTGACACCTACTTAACAATGAATCCCGGGTCTTTAGATGCGCTGGGTTGTGTGACCGGCAAACCAATTGCATTGCATGGAATTGCAGGCAGAAAAGAAGCAACAGGGCGTGGTGTGGCTTACGCGATTAGAGAGTGTGTTTCTTTTTCCGACGACATGAAGGCTTTGGGCTTACAACCTGGATTGAGCGGAAAAAAAGTTATTGTGCAAGGTTTAGGTAATGTAGGTTACCACGCTGCAAAGTATCTAATTGAGTTTGGAGCTACCGTTGTTGGGCTTTGCGAATACGAGGGCGCAATTTATAACGAAAACGGTTTAGATTTGGATGATGTGGTAAAACACAGAAAAGAGGCAGGTACAATTTTAGGCTTTGCGAAAGCGAAGAAAGAATTTATCAATTCAGCCGAAGGACTAGAGCAGCCTTGCGATATCTTGGTACCCGCAGCGTTGGAAAACCAAATCACCGATGACAATGTTAGAAAGTTGCAAGCAAAAATCATCTGTGAAGCTGCAAACGGCCCAACTACGCCAAGTGCAGCAGCCACGTTCTTAGATGGCGGAGGAATCATTATTCCGGATATGTATGCAAATGCAGGCGGGGTTACCGTTTCGTATTTCGAGTGGTTAAAAAACCTCTCACACGTAGCTTTTGGCCGAATGGGACGCCGGTATGATGAAAACTCGAACATCAACATCATGAATTTGATTGAGTCCACTACTGGAACTGTTTTAACACCAGCGCAACGTTTAGTAGTAGCCAAAGGTGCATCTGAGTTGGAGCTGGTTAACTCTGGCTTGGAAGATACCATGATCCGCTCTTACCATGAAATTAGAGAATTAAAGGTGACCCGTAAAATTGAAAGTTTACGTACGGCTGCATTTGTTGCCGCTGTGGATAAAATAGCTATCTCTTACATGACTATGGGAATTTGGCCGTAGCATAATTAATTAAAAAATCGGTTTGCCACAAATAATGGCAAACTGATTTTTGTCTTCTAATTTGAAAATTTTATTTCAGGTTTTTCTACTTCAATTCTTTCTTCTTATCCGCTAAAATCTTTTTAGCCGATATTTCACTTACCACTTTTTTACCCGTTTTCTCTTCAATCTCTTTTCTGGTATTGCCCGCGATAGTACCACCTTGATTGGCTATTGTTCTATTTTCAGCAAACGTTTTCGGCTTTTTTTCCTTACTAATTTCCGCAGTGGTGGCTTCGGCAAGCATATTTAAAACAAGTTCTAAGTTGGTCATATTGTCTCTTAGATTTTCCTTTTTTAAATCTTTATGCTTCTTGTAATCCTTTACGGAAAACCCGCTCCAAGCTTTGGTTATTTCATCAGTCAAAATTGCGTACTCCTGACCTTTTTTAACTCCCCGTTCATCCCATTCATCAGTTAGTTCCTTACGGACTTCAATACTTTTAAGGCGCTGGTTTATCCATTCTTTGCTATAACCTTTCTTTAAATAAGTTTCCATCAACCTATCGATGCCGATTTCAGGATCTTCAATTTCATCTATTCGCTCTCTGGCTGTTTTCGCTATCCATAATTTAAAGGGTTCTGCCTTGGGCGATGGTATCGATTGGATCAAGCGGAACAATTGCTCTGTATCGGCAACATCTGTTTGATAAAATTTCCCATCTGATGATTTCATTTTCAGTTGTCCGATTTTTTCGGACAACTCACTTCCCTCTTTTTGGAGTTTAGATTTTAAGTCACCCCAATATTTTCTAGGTCGATCACTTTCGGTAAGTGCTCCAATAACATCCACCACGGAAAAAAACCATTTCCCCTCGTCTTCGTTCCATGCGGATCGAATCTGCTTTTGCTCAAATAGTTTAATACTGGTATCTTTACTCATGATCAGTTTTGGTTACCTTTTAAAAAAATATTAGGATGAATTTAGCTAAAATCTGCCAATTATCACTGTTTAGTTCATAAGCACTTTCTTTAATTTAATATTGATAACTTACAACCATAACAGTTACCTAAATCATCATCTAACTAAAGATAACGGACTTTTTATGCCGAAAAATATTTTTACGCTCATTACCTTTCTTTTCACTATAAATGCGATGGTTGTTGCACAAACCCTAGACAGCATAAGAGCAAGCCGATTCACAACGCAGAAATTTTCGTCTTACATTGCTCCGGCGGTATTTATCGGTTACGGGGTGGTTTCTCTTTCAGGAAATAATTTTATCAGGAAATTAGACTTTTCAACTAACGCTGAGCTTAAAGAAGATCAACCTCTTTTTGCAGTGAAAATAGACAATTATTTGCGTTACGCTCCTTTAGTCGCTGTTTATGGTCTCGACTTAGTAGGAATAAAAGCGAAGCATAATTTTTTTGATCGAAGCGCCAGCCTACTTTTATCCGCAGCCATAATGGGAGTTAGCATTGGACCTATCAAAACAGCGACTAACAGGATGCGCCCAAATGGCAGTAATAGCAACTCTTTCCCTTCTGGCCATACAGCAACGGCATTTATGTTGGCTGAGTTCCTAAATCAAGAGTATAAAGATCGCTCAATTTGGTACAGCGTTGCAGGCTACAGTTTGGCAGCCAGCACTGGCGTTTTCAGAATGTACAATAAAGCACATTGGGTTAGTGATGTAGTTGCAGGTGCTGGTTTTGGGATGTTATCTACTAAATTGGCGTACTTAGTTTATCCAGAGATCAAAAAGATTTTTAAAGGGAAGTCAGATAATTTGTCTATTTCTCCTGTTTTTTTAGATGGAACTAAAGGAGTTGGTCTGACTTATGGGTTTGGGAAGTGATTTTAACAATGGGCAGCGTAAAAAAGAAAATTTCAATAATTAAGAAGAACTCAATTTCGGCAATATTTATCGTTATATTTGGTATATGGAGTATCGTAAACATATAGAGATCAGTTCGGAAGTACGATTTGGAAAACCTTGTATAATAGGGACGAGAATCGCTGTTTACGATATTTTATCTTGGCTTGCAGAGGGCTTATCTGTCGATGAAATTTTAAGCGACTTTCCCAGTTTAACAAAAGAAAACATATTGGCAACACTTGCTTACTCTGCTGATAAGGAGCGAAAAATTCAAGTTTCAGCATGAAGCTTTTATTCGACGAAAACATCTCTTATCGAATTTTGAAAAAAGCAGAAAGCCAGTTTCCCGGGTCCAAACACATCAGTGATTTTTCAAGACAACGATTCAAAGACTCCCAGATTTTCGAACTCGCCTTAAAAGAAGGTTTTTGTATCGTTTCTTACGATGAAGACTTTTTTGAAATACAACTTTTAAAAGGTTTTCCTCCAAAATTGATTTGGTTAAGATTCGGCAATGCATCCACAGAAAAAGTAGCAACGCGACTAATTAGCGTTAAAGATCAATTAAAAGATTTTGAAATTGACGATATTTTAGGTGTTTTTGAACTATATATTTAAAAAGTAATGGGTCGATTGAAAAAGTGGGGCGGTGCAAAATAACTTAGAGATTGCCACAGCTCTACCACCTTATCCCCACGCTTCGGCTTCGCAATGACGCAAAAAAAGTCGGCAAAAACACCGACTTAACAATTCCATTAGGCTTTTGCTTTCCGTCTAAAATATCTTCTTAATCTCCTCAACAATTTTAGTGCGTGTGCCATCCGTTACTTTTACCAAAGGCAACCGTAAATGATCCTCACAAACCCCCAATTCTTTCATTCCTGCTTTAACACCCGCAGGATTTCCCTCTAAAAAACATAGTTTAGTGAACTCCAATAAACTAAAGTGTGCTTCATGAGCTCCTTTAAAATCTCCTGCTAAACATTTACGAACCATATCAGAAAGTTCAACTGGAACCGCATTTCCAATAACAGAAATTACACCGACAGCGCCCAAGGCAATCATCGGCAACGTTACAGGATCATCACCTGAAATCAACAAAAAGTCCATTGGCTTATGAGCGGCAATCTCGTTGAAAATATCAAAATTGCCAGATGCTTCTTTTATCCCAAAAATATTATCGAGCTTGGCTAAACGCAAAGTGGTTTCCGCCGACATGGTGACGCCTGTTCTACCGGGAACGTTGTATAAAAGAACTGGCAGGTTGCTCGCTTCGGCAACAGCCTTATAATGCTGATAAATACCTTCTTGATTAGGTTTGTTATAAAAAGGAACTACAGAAAGTATCGCTTTGTAGCCGTCCAATGCGAACTCGCTTACCAATTTAACCGCATCTGCAGTATTATTGCCTCCAAGCCCTGCCATTAGTGGAATACGATTGTTTACAACTTTTGCAGTAAACTCAAAAATCGCTTTCTTTTCTTCGCTAGTTAAAGTTGCGGATTCGGCAGTGGTGCCCATTACCACAATATATTCTACCTTGCCGGCAATCAGGTGTTCAATGGTTTTTTCTAAAGCGTTATAATCAACGCTTCCATCCTCAAGAAAGGGCGTAACCATGGCTACTCCGGTTCCGTAAAAAATGTTCATTTTATCTTATCTAAATAGTATTTTAATTCTTTGCTAAAACCGCTGATGCTCTGTTGTTCTGTCGCCAACATAAAATCATAAATTGCCGAATTCTTTTTGTGGTATGCCCCAACCTTGAAAAACGACTTTGAAAGCGCTGTAACGTATACCAACGGGAAACAAACTTCGGTGCACAAGTTAATCAGAATATCAAACTCATTGTTTACAAAGTTGATTATTTTTTCTTTTTTTGGGATAAAGTTCCAGTTTACATCCTCCATAGATATAAGTTGGATATAAGTACTCTCCGGCGATTTCAAATTATGATCTGAGGTAAAAGCCAATAGCCTAACATTCTTATTCGCTTTTTTTAAATCAGCAGCCATTTTAGCGACTTCATTTAATTCCGTCTGATTTTTTACAGTTACCAAAATACCGATGTATTTCGCTGTTTTTAAAGAAATAGAGCGATGTATTCTCGTGATTTTCTTTATCTCCTGTTTTAGCTTATAGAACCCAGATTTTATCCGGTACTTGCTGAGTAAGTCTTTCATTTTATCAGTTTTAACAAATCCTCCGCTGTAATTAGTGGGATCTGTAATTTGTTTGCTTTCTCTAATTTAGCTGGCCCCATATTGTCGCCGGCTACCAAATAGTTTAATTTGGCCGATATGCTACTTAAAATTTTACCGCCGTTTGCTTCAATGATATCTTTTAACTCGTCCCGGCTATAGCTCTCAAAAACACCTGAAATAATAAAGGTTTTACCCACTAAACTTTCGCTTTGCAAAACTACTTCCTTTTCTACTATTTCAAAATTTAAACCGTCCTGCTTTAGATTACCTATTTCATTTGTATGAACCATTTGCCCAAAGTATTCAATCACACTTTGTGCGATGCGTTCGCCAATCTCATCAGCTGCAATTAGTTCTTCAAAGCTTGCTTCACTGATACGATGGATAGTTTTGAAATGTTTCGCCAGTTTTTGCGCAACGGTTGCCCCTACATAACGTATTCCTAAACCAAATAATACTTTTTCAAAAGGCATCTGTTTCGATTTTTC
>JBBSTQ010000022.1:0-17127 GCA_038235745.1 Sphingobacteriales bacterium | reverse complement strand
GTTTTGATAAGCGCCAATAGTGCTTATCCCGTAGCCTAAGTTTCCAAGTCCTTTATTTTGAGGCAAATAACTTCCCTTCAAATTACCAACCCCATATTTTGAATAAGGCGAATTGATGGTAGATTGCGCCATTGCATTAAAAGCGATTGCAAACAACAAGGTAAATGCAATGGAATATTTTTTATTTATGATCATGTTGGTAATTGACAACGGTGTTTAAACCTATTAAAACTAAATTAGGTTCATGTAAAATTAAGTTTGCAAATATGCGGTTTTTAAATTTTGTATCAAAAAACGCAGAATCGCCTCCGGTTAGTATAATTTTGCCTTCCGAATTTGCTTTCAGAAACTGTTTGATAAAGCCTTCTGCTTCGTAAATGCTTCCATTTGTAGCGCCAGATTTTATAGCCGTCTCACTATTCTCGCCGAAACTTTCGTTGAAATTGGCATCAAAATTCACTAAAGGCAGCTTAGATGTAAAATGATGCATGGCATCAAAACGCATTTTTATGCCAGGAGAAATACTACCTCCGTAATATTCTGCGGTCGCGGTTACCTCGTCGTAAGTAATGCAAGTGCCGGCATCTATAACTAAAACAGCGTTATCCGGATATATATTGTTAGCACCAACCACGCCTGCTAGCCTGTCTAAACCCAAAGTTGTTGGCGTTTGATATTTATTTTTTATAGGGCTTTTAGTTGCTGCGTTAAATTTGATGTAGTTTATTTTCTCCGCAATCTCGTTAAGATTGAAGCCAACTTCGGCTTTAACCGACGAAACTATCAGATTGTTAATGTTGTGGCTGATGATGAGCTGAGAAATGAAATCTGTATTTACCGTTGGCGATGTAAAATTATAAACCATATTGTTGCCAATAAAAACGGCAAGTTTTACAAATGAATTTCCAACATCAACAACTAAATTAGGCATTGAGAGTTCTTAAAATAGATCCGAATTTAAAAAACACTTTACCAACGTTCATCTTACAGCTAAAAATTCAAATTTTTTGAATGCGCAACACATTCCAACGCTACAAAAATATCAAAATTTAATAGTTTAAGCATCGCTTATCTGTTAAAAATAGTTAAACGAATCGCTATACAAATTGGAAGTAAATGATTGCGGCAACAATCATCAAAAACAAACTTTCAAAAACCCAGTTTTTTTTAGCATTTATGAAATAGTAAGATACTGACAGCGCTATTGGAAGACCACAAAGCAGAAAATGGTTGATCCTAAAATCGGATTTTAAGTAGAATGTGAATAAAGCAATCAATAGTATAAAAACCGCTAGTTGGAAAGATTTACGCACCAGAACGTAGCTTTTAAAAAAGTTTTGATTTAAGAAGTACATACTCATTAAAACACAAACCACAATGGGTAAAAGCACTATGTAATCTAACAACTCAATATTGATGTAAATTGGTAGTTTGGTGGATAATGGTTTCCAGATTTCTACAAAGTCGAGCAGTTTGTTGTTCCAATAATAGTAAACACCAAGAATAAACATCAGCGTTAAAAACCCGACCATCACACTAATCCACTCTCGCCAGTAAAATGGTTTAAAAAGCAATAATGCGACCCATAATAGCAGTAAGAAACCGACGAAGGGAAAATAGAAAAGAGTACCTAAGGCAACAACAAGCCCTAAATCAAACATTACACCAATAGAGCTGTTGTTTTTATACTCGACTAATATTTTATTGAAGATATAAAGCAAAAAAAAGTTACAAAGCAGCGGTGGTGTAAACGATAAAAAAGGTGTAAAAACACTGCAAACGATGATGTAAGATGCAGCTGGTAAAAAACTCGATTTGCCTAAAATATTATGTTTATTGATGATTTGATTAAATAGGATTGCCTGAAAAAATACCACGAAAACTGCAATAGAAATGTTTCCGATGGGTGATAAAGTTGCGTCTAAATCGAAGGGAATCAGCAGTCTTGAAAAAAACTCGGTAAAACCGGAGTTAATTGCTGTCGGCATATTAATAAACAGCCCCAGCCGAAGAATTAGCGTCAGCAGAAAAAGAAAGAAAAGATTGATGAAATTTAAGTTTCTGAACTGTTGTACCATGGTTAAAAATGCGGTTGCACAATTATAAGAATATTGATTGACGTATGGATGGTTTTGATGGGATTTCGGCTTTTTTAAAAAGGGGTAATCAAAGAGTGTATAGAGGTTTTTTACAGAGGGAACGAAGTTGGGCGGTTTCTTTGCAATGCATGTAATTTGTTCGAGAGAAAATATTTTCCAATCAAGCTTTAAATTGTTATCTTTATTTGTGCCAAAACTCTACGAATCCTTTGGATTAATCATCCTTTTTTACTCTAACGAACACGAGCCTATACATGTTCACGGAAAGTATCAGGGAAGAGAAAACAAAGCTGAAATTATTTTTGAGAACGGAAAATTTAAGCAAATAGAATCTCTGACCTTAAAGGTAAACTTCCATTGGACACCCAGAGTAAAAAGAAATTTACGAGAGTTGTCGAGCATTACCGAGAAGATATTGTGAATAAATGGATAAAATTTTTTATCTACAATAAAGAAATACAGATTAAGATAATAAACAAAAAAATTGATTAAGATGGTTTTAGAAGTTGAAAACACCTTTTATTTAGGAGATTATCAGATTCGATTAAATTTTTCTGATGGTAAAAATAAAACGATCAATTTTGAAGAGTTTCTTACCGAAGCGGAAAACCCAATGACAAAAAAGTTTTTAAATAAGGACTTATTTAAAAACTTTAAGATAGAATATGGCGATTTAGTTTGGAACGACTTCGAACTGTGTTTCCCGATTTGGGATTTATACGAAGGGAAAATTTAAGCAACCACCTTCCCAAACTGACGCACCAGTTTGTTTACAATCTCCTCTGTTTCATCGGCAAAGTTGATCTGTATTTTTTTTTCGCTTTCCACCCATTTTCTTAGCTCAGCTACTAAATTCTTGTCAATATGATGAATGGTTGGCAAACCGAGTTCTTCCGCGGCAGCGGCGTTGCAGGTTTGTTCAAATTGGTTTTTCATCGGCATCAGCAAAACTTTTTTGCCTAAATAAAGTGCTTCTGCAGGTCCTTCAAATCCGCCGCCGGTAAATAAGCCTGCACAATTTTCTAAACTTTTGTTGAAATTCTCGTTGTTGATTTGCTGTACAATTACGTTATTATACTCGTAAGGTGTTTGTTGGTGCTTGCTGAATACCTGCCACTTGACATCGGGCAACTGGTGCAAGTATTTTACGATTAATTTATCATCCACAGCTGGTAAATAAACAGTGTAGTAACCGTGGTTTTCTGGATTCAGTTCTCTCACTCCTTTACGGATGACGGGGGTATGGATAAAGTTATCGTAAGCTTTGAAATGGAAACCTACATGATGGGTTGCTGGTGCATAATACTTTAGAATGAGTTCTGCATATTTTTCCCGTTTTGCAGGTCGAGGGGTTAATGGTGATAAAAAAGACGCCTGATGACTTAATGCAACGCTTTCTAGTTTTTGTAACTTACAAGCCCACCCTGTTATAGGTTCAAAATCGTTGATAATTAAATCATAGCTTTTAAAAGGAACAGAACGCATATCCTTCCAAAACTGCGTTAAATTCATGCTCTTAAAAGTTTTCCAGTAATCTATTCCGCCTTTCTTGCCAAAAACATAACTAAAGCCAAGAAAGTTATACTTTACAAATTCTTTTAACGAAACATCGGCCTGCGAGCCACTAATCAACAAATCAAGCTCTCCGTGTTTTTGCAATAAGGGTACAATCTCTCTCGCCCGACTAATATGTCCGTTGCCTGTGCCTTGTATGGCGTATAATATTTTCATTGTTTTTATTAGGTAACCTCTTGTTTAAACTTTTCAAAAAGTTCTCTCACATCCAACATCCCTTTCAAATCCTCTTCGTCGGCTAAGTTATCTTCTGTTGTTTCTATTAAGCCAGAATCGTATTTATAAATACTCCAATGTTTGTCATTGTATTCCAGAGCAGTTAAACTTTCTACCCAATCCCCAGAATTAAGATAGGTAACGCTTCCTTTGTCCGTTTTTATTTCTTTTATTTCGGGGTGATGAATATGCCCACAAATTACAAAACTATATTGTTTTTCGATTGCTAATTCCGAAGCAGTTTCTTCAAATTGGTTAATAAATTTGACCGCCTCTTTTACACTTGCTTTAATTCTTTGCGAAAACGAATATTTCTTTTTCCCCATTTTAGTTAACAGCCAATTGGTGACGCTGTTAATGTGTATCAAAGTATCATACCCAACAGCGCCCAATTTAGCCAGCCACTTAGAGTGCTGCATAGTAACATCAAATACATCTCCGTGAAAAATCCAAGCTTTTTTACCGTCCAAATTAAGCACCAATTTATTGAGTAAATGAAAACCTCCCATGTTAAAATCGGCAAACTTTCGCAAAAGCTCGTCGTGGTTTCCGGTGAGGTAATAAACCGGGATTCCTTCTGAAACAAACTTTAATATCTTTCGGATGATTTTAGTATGCTCTTCTGGAAAATAGGATTTACTAAATTGCCAAATATCTATAATGTCTCCATTAAGAATCAGCATTTTTGGTTTGATGCTTTTTAAATAAGTTAAAAGCTCTTTGGCGTGGCAACCATAAGTACCTAAATGCACATCAGATATTACGGCGATATCAATTTCTCTTTTTGCCATTTACAGGAATTGTTAAAATGAAGGATTTAGTAGTCGAGCAATTTTGCGTTGACTTAAAGTTTTGAGCGCAGTTAGAAGTTTTATTCTTCAATATCTACAAAAAAAACAGGTACGGTTGTAAAGCAGAAGGCGTATTGATTGCGGATTTTTTCAACATCTTAACCAATAATTTATTGTTTTAACAAAAAAACGTTTTTGAAATTAACAGCGTGTTACGCAAAGGTTAAATTATTGGCTTTTTGAGAATTGTTATGTGGCGACGGTACTAAACTCTAAAACTACAATCAACCGCATGGTCATTTACCATTCCGGTGGCCTGCATAAAAGCATAGCAAATGGTAGAACCGAAAAATTTAAAACCTCGCTTCTTCATGTCTTTAGCAATAGCATTTGATATTAACGTTGTTGCTTGCGCATCTTTGCTATCCATGATTTGGTTGATAATTGGTTCGCCATTGGGCATAAAAGAATACAAATAGTTGTAAAACGAGCCGTAATCCCTCTGTATTTTCAACAAAAGCCTTGCGTTGCTTACTGCGGAAGTAACTTTTAAACGGTTTCTGATGATTCCAGCGTCTTGCAGAATTCTTTCTACATCGTCTTCCGTAAAATTAGCGACTTTCTCTGCATCAAAATCTGCAAAAAGCCTGCGATAGTTTTCACGTTTGCGTAAAATGGTAATCCAACTTAAGCCCGCTTGTGCGGATTCTAAAATCAAAAACTCGAACAATATTTTATCATCAAGTACTTGCTTTCCCCACTCTTCATCATGGTATTTGATGTATAGCTCATCAGTTCCGCACCAATGGCAACGTTTTGTTTCGCTCATTTGGGTTACTTAGTGGATTTTATACGCCTCTCAGATAATTAAACACAATCAAAAAACTTATTTCTTACTCCAAGTACTTCCTTCTTTGCCATCCTTCACATCAAAACCAATTTCATTTAAGCCAATTCGTATTTTATCCGAAGTAGCATAATCTTTATTGGCTTTCGCTTCTGTCCTGATATTTAAAATAAAATCCATTACTGGCTCTAAATCATCAGTCGCTTGAATATCGTTTTTTAAACCTAAAACGTCGTCAATGAAGTTTTTAAGCAACGTTTCTAATGCTGTTAAGTCAGCTTCATTGATCTGCATTTTACCATCATGGACGGAATTGATGATTCTAGCGACATCAAACAGTTCGGCAATTAAAACCGGCGTGTTAAAATCATCATTCATGGCAGTCAAAAACTTCTCTTCAATTGCTTTTACGTCAACGTCTGACGTTGAACCAGTCTTCAATTTATTTAACAAAGAAATAGCGTACATTAAACGCTTATATCCTTTTTCGCTGGCATCTAAAGCGTCATTAGAAAAATCTAAAGTGCTACGGTAATGCGCTTGCAACATAAAAAACTTAACCACCATTGGGCTGTACCCTTTGTTTAGTAATTTATGTTCGCCAGAAAAAAGCTCTCTAGGTAAAAAACTGTTGCCTAATGATTTAGACATTTTTTGCCCGTTTACTGTGAGCATGTTGGTGTGTATCCAATAATTTGCAGGCTGATGCCCGCAAACTGCTACATTTTGTGCAATCTCGTTGGTATGGTGCGTTGGTGCTAAATCCATTCCGCCACCGTGAATATCAAATTGGCTACCTAAATATTTATTGCTCATGGCAGAACACTCCAAATGCCAACCTGGGAAGCCGTTGCCCCAAGGCGAAGGCCACTGCATCAAATGCTCGGGTTTTGCCTTAATCCAAAGTGCAAAATCTAATGGACCACGTTTTTCATTTTGTCCGCCTAAATCGCGGGTGTTGTTCATTAAATCTTCTAGCTTACGGTTACTTAATATGCCGTAGTTTTCTTTCTGATTGTACTTTTCAACATCAAAATAAACTGTTCCGTTCACTTCGTAAGCCAAACCGGTCGCTAAAATTGTTTTTACCATTTCAATCTGCTCAATAATATGTCCCGTTGCGGTAGGTTCAATACTTGGAGGCAAAACGTTA
Source organism: Sphingobacteriales bacterium (assembly GCA_038235745.1). Classification (GTDB taxonomy): domain Bacteria; phylum Bacteroidota; class Bacteroidia; order Sphingobacteriales; family Sphingobacteriaceae; genus Pseudopedobacter. Next base: position 10,446 of record JBBSTQ010000022.1, on the reverse strand, counting down.
AAAATTTGCATTACCTGATGAAAATCCACAGTGTACTGTTGTACAATTTCCATCGGTTCAACCTCTTCTAACTTTGCTTTTTTGGAAATTTTGTCTTCGCCTACATCGCCATCACTTTCCAAATGCCCAGCATCTGTGATATTGCGGACATACCGCACCTTGTAGCCCAAATGAATGAGGTAACGGTAAATAATATCGAATGACATAAAAGTACGGCAATTGCCCAGATGCACATCGCTGTAAACAGTCGGCCCACAAACATACATCCCCACAAATGGAGCGTTTAATGCTTTAAACTCTTCTTTTTTTCTGCTAAGCGTATTATATATCGTTAATGATTTAGACATGGTGCAAATTATAAAATTTGGAGGAAATTGAGTAAAATTAAATATTATAGGGTAGCTTTAAGGACTTTAAAGGTTGTTTTTAATAGTCCATTTACTAATTTGATGTAATGGGATTTAGCTTTACGCTTTTAGCCTTCAAAAACTACTCGCTTAAACTCACATTAACCCTTACCGGATAATGATCTGAATAATCCTTTTTAATGATCTTATAAGTTTCTACGTTAAACTCTGGAGACGCTAAAATGTAATCTATCTGAAAGTTTGGGAAATCGCCGTTATAGGTTTTCCCGAGACCCGAACCTTTCTCGTTAAACGCATTTTTTAAATCTTTGGTCATTTCTGCGACTGCAAAAGAGGCAGGTGTATCGTTAAAATCGCCCATGATTATATAGGGCGTAGTGCAAGTAGCAATATGCTGTTTTAAAACTTTTACCTCCTTGCTTCGCTTTTCAAAAGCAATTTTCAGCTTTTTAACAATTCTTTTTGAAGAAGTTACGTCTTTGCTATTATTCAAATCTGTCTTGACTTCTTCTATGAAAGAGTAATCTTCGGGCTGGAAAGATATGGAAGCTAAATGAATAACGTAAACTCTTACTATTTTATCATTTTTTTGAACATCTATCCAAACCGCTCTGTTCCCTCCTTCGTTAGTCGCAAACGTTACCGCCCCTCTCGCTACAATCGGATACCTACTAAAAACAGCTATCCCTGTAGATTCATAATTATTAGAATCTGTTTTGCTGAAATAATAGGACTTAAAATCCAATCGTTTCAATACCGAATCCTTGAAATTATATTTGCCTTTTTGGCGAGAGAAAAACTCTTGAAAACCCACCACATCCGGAGATTCGGATTGTATCAATTGCAAAAAAACTTTTGATAAAGCAGTGTCCAATTCGCTCTTTTGGTTTCTGAAGTTATGGACGTTGTAAGTCATCAGTTTTATGGTTGCACTATCAGTAACTGTATCACTTTCCGTGGCAAAACGAAAACCGAAAGTTCTGGTAAGGGGTTGATAACCAATCAATATAAAAACTAGTGAATACATAAAGTACCAACGTTTTAATAGCATCCATAAAACCACAAATACTACGTTTGCAAGCAGTATGAAAGGATAAGCTAGCCCGAACATGGTAAAATACCAAGTTTTTAAGGGGTCGATATTCGTAGCTAAGTAGCTCAGCAACAATGCTGTAATCGCTAAAAAGTTTGCGAAGAGTAAAGCTTTGTGCAGAAAGTTATTTCTTGTTTTCGTCATGCTGCGCACTTGCTTTAAACAATGTTTCTTTTTCTTTTGCTGTCAACTGATCGTAGCCACTTGTTGATATTTTATCTAAAATACTATCAATTACGGCTTGATTAGGCATTTCGTTTCTCGTGTAAGCCACTTTTGTCGCTTCGTTCTTAGAAACGACCTTAAGATTAGATTTTGGTTTCGAATCAAACAAATTCTCGAAAGGCTTACTCCAATCGTTACCGCTTTGCAAGGCTTTAATAAATACAAAGCCGAAAAGTGCGCCACCTAAGTGTGATAAATAACCGCCCGCATTACTGCCCGTAATGCTAAATAAATCGATAACTATATAAATCAGCGCAATCCATTTTAACTTTACAGAACCTACCAACAAAAGTCTGATGGTATAATCTGGCAAAAGCGTTGCACAAGCTACCAATATTGCTGTTACGGATGCCGATGCACCAACAGCTGCTGATATTGCGACTGAATCAGCGTAAGCGGGGAAAACATTATAGCATAAAATATAAAAGAAAGCACCAGCCAAACCGCCTGCAATGTACACAAAGACTAGTTTTTTGCTATTCAAAAAATCCTCAAAAATTCGTCCCATCCAATACAACCAAAGCATATTAAAAAGAATATGGAAAAAACCCGCATGAAAAAACATGTAGGTAAAGGGGGTCCAAAAGCGGTAAAGCAATTTTGGCAAATGGGTAGGTACTGCGAAGTAGTTTAGGATAAAAACGTTAATGTGGTTCTGTTTGGTAAACAAATATTCGCCCACAGCCAATAAACCGCCTACCAAAAATATAGCGACATTAATTGCTATCAGCAGATAAACTTTACTGCCATCTGCAAATATTTTCATTTTTAGCTCGTCAATTGTTTTCATAGCGTTTTTAGCTGTCCAAATTTATTGAAAAGAATCGGGTCGCCGAATGTTCCACAGTTTAAGTAAAATAAAGCCGACTAACATTCCGCCTAAATGTGCAAAATGCGCCACATTATCACCGGGATTATTAGCCATCCCGCTGTAAAGCTCAAACAGTCCATACAAGATTACTAAATATTTCGCCTTCATCGGGAAGAAGAAGTAAATGTAAATCAAAGTGTTAGGAAAAAGCATCCCGAAAGCCAACAGAATTCCGAAAACTGCACCAGACGCACCAACAATTGGCGTATTCAGTTTTGCGTTTAAATAACTGTTCACAATACCAACGGATGCCTTTTTTGCATCCAAACTTTCTGGGTCTTGCGTCCAATATTCCGTGATACGGTTAAAATCAGGCTGTATATCTTCTGGCACTTCTTCCTGTACAAAAGCTTTATAACTGCCTATTGTTGGGTTTGCGGTATAAATTTCGGCATTTTTTTGAAGAGGAGCAATTTCGATGGCTTGTACGCCCAAGAACAACAGGGAAGCGCCAATCCCGGTCAGTAAATAGTAATTCAGAAATTTCTTTGAGCCTAAAAGATTCTCCAAGATTCCACCGAACATCCAGAGAGCAAACATATTTGAAAATATGTGACCAATATTGGCATGCATAAACAAATGCGTGATCAACTGCCAAACCCTAAAATTATCTGACGCTGGATAAAAAAGCGCTAAGTGCTGTGATAAATCAAAATTGAAACTGCTTTGGAAAACGTAAGTCGCAAAAAAGAAAATCCCGTTTATAATCAGTAAATTTTTTACTACGGGTGGAAAAAGATTACCTCCCAAATTCATTTGTCTCATTAAATTTTATCTAATGCTTGTTAAAGCGGTCAAAAAGCTCGTCGAGCGTTATTTTTACAATAATTTGTTTGCCGTTTAACGTGGCGTTAGGCATGTTGCAGGCAAACAACTGATCAATCAAATTGTTCATTTCCTCGGTCTCTAATGTTGTGCCAGCTTTAATTGCCGAATTTTTCGCCAGAGTGCGAGCCAAATTATCACGTTTATCTAACTTTAAAACGGTATGATTATTTTTAAAACCTTCAATCAATTCCTCTAACATGATAGCTAGGTCGTTGTTTTCGGGCAAATCTGCTGGTACGCCTTCAATCACTAAAGTGTTTTTTCCGAAATTGCTGATCACAAAACCCAATGCCTGAAAATATGGCAGGAGCTCTGAAGCTAAAGCAAAATCTGTAGTGCTGAGCGTTACCGTTTGCGGAAACAAACTCTGCTGACTTAAGCCCTTGTTTCCTTCCAATTGCACTAAAAATCGCTCGTACAAGATACGCTCATGTGCGGCTTGTTGATCCACAAGCATAAACCCCGATTTAATATGGGTAATAATGTAGCGTTGGTGCAACTGAAAAACTTGGCGACTGCTTAGCGTTTCAACCTTCTCATCGCCAGTGGCGATATTTTTTTCGTGATCAAGCTCAAAACTATGTTGCTCAAAACTTGGTTTTTCGTTGATTTCATAAAGACTGCCCCAATTGCTTGGGATGCTTTTTCGTTCGCCAACGTTTCTTAAGAACGGGAGTTCTTTAGACGAGCTTCTTTCTTGATGAAAAGGATTAAAAGTTGGGTCAAAATTTACCGATGGCATATTGAGTTCGTCCAAAGGTTTTGAGGTCAACATCCCATCAAAGGCAGTTTCTTGGTTAAAATCTAAAGTTGGGGTAATGTTGTACTTACCTAAAGATCGTTTTACCGCAGAACGGATGATGGCATAAATTGCTTTTTCATCCTGATATTTAATCTCTGTTTTTGTAGGATGTACGTTAATGTCGATTTTTGCAGGGTCAATCTCAATAAACAACACATAAAGCGGAAAGCAATCTTCTGGCAAAAGTTGCTCGTAAGCGATGGTAACGGCGTGGTTTAAATAACCATCTTTTATAAATCGGTTGTTCACAAAAAAGAACTGATCGCCACGGGTTTTCTTTGCAAAGGCTGGCTTTCCTATAAATCCCTTTACTTGTATAATAGTGGTTTCTTCGTCCAGGGGCACCAAACGTTCGTTGTAATTATTCCCCAATAAATGGACAATACGTTGTTTCAACTGAGCGGACGGCAAGTGAAAAACTTCTTGCCCATCGTGGTGCATGGTAAAATGTATTTCGGGGTGCGCTAAAGAAACCCGCTGAAATTCATCTATGATATGCTTTAATTCAACGGGATTGCTTTTCAAAAAATTGCGCCGAGCGGGGATGTTATAAAATAAGTTCTTTACAGCGATACTAGTGCCAGAGGAAGTGGCGCAAGGCTCTTGTTTAATAACGGTAGAAGCCTCAATCTGCAAAAGCGTTCCCAGTTCTTCATCATGCTTCTTGCTTTTGAGTTCTACTTGGGCAATTGCAGCAATTGAAGCCATCGCTTCGCCCCTAAAGCCCATCGTTCTTATCGCAAATAAATCTTCTGCTTTGTTAATTTTGGAGGTTGCATGTCGCTCAAAGCACATTCTTGCATCAGTTGCACTCATTCCGCAACCATTATCAATCACTTGAATTAGTGCCTTGCCTGCATCCTTAATAATGAGCTGAATTTTATCTGCACCAGCATCTATTGCGTTCTCTAACAGTTCTTTTACAGCAGAAGCGGGCCTTTGTACCACTTCCCCCGCCGCAATTTGGTTGGCAACAGAATCTGGTAAAAGTTTAATTATATCTGACATGTGGCGGCAAAAATAAGCAAATTTTCGAGGGCATTAAGCCTGCGTCCACAATTTACAAATTTAAAGGTTTGCCATATCCGATAGCCTTAGCTATCTTTAGGGTTTCTAATTCTTAAAAGACACCTAAATGAAAACCCGGCTTTTACTGTTTGTTGTTATCGCTCTAATTTTTTCGGCCTGTAAAATAAAGAAACATGCAGATTTTATCGTGGTAAACGCTAAAGTATATACGTTAGACAGCGCTTTCTCTACTGTGGAGGCTTTTGCGGTTTCAAACGGAAAAATTATTGCCACCGGTAGCAACCAAGAAATGCGAGATTTTTTTAAGGCTAATGAAGAGATTGACGCCGAAGGAAAAACAGTGATGCCTGGCTTTATTGATGCACACGCTCACTTTTTAGGTTACGGGAAAAGTTTACAAGAATTAGATTTAAGCGAGACCAGAAGTTGGGAACAGATAGTAGAGAGGGCAGAAGCTTATGCCGAAACAAATAAAGAAGGTTGGATAGTAGGCCGAGGCTGGGACCAAAACGATTGGGATTTAAAAGAGTTTCCAGATAAAAGTGACTTAGATAGCCTGTTCCCAAACCGACCAGTGCTTTTAACACGGATTGATGGCCATGCGGCTATTGCAAACCAAGTGGCCTTGGATAGTGCAAAAATTACGGCAGGTTTAAAAGTGGATGGCGGAGAAATTGGATTAAGGGATAGCTTGTTAACTGGATTATTGGTTGATAACGCAGTTGATTTGGTGATTGCAAAAATTCCTACGCTAAGTAAAATACAAAAAACGCAAGCCTTATTAGATGCCGCAACCGACTGCTTTGCTATGGGTCTAACAACTGTTGATGATTGTGGCTTAAGTTACCAAGACGCAGAACTGATTAACGAATTACAGAAATCCAACCAGCTAAAAATGCGACTATATGCAATGCTAAGCGATGATTCTTTAAATTATGAATTATTGATACGGAGCGGAAAGATAAAAACCAATTACCTAAACGTTGGCGCTTTTAAGATTTATGCCGATGGTTCTTTAGGTTCACGCGGTGCATGCTTGTTGAATCCTTATAATGACAAAAGAGACGAGACCGGTTTTATGCTTTCTACGGAAGAGCATCTAAAAAGTGTAGCCCAAAAAATATACGACAATGGTTTTCAAATGTGTAGCCACGCCATTGGAGATTCTGCAAACCGAACCATGCTTAAAATCTATGCTAATCTTTTAAAAGGCAAAAACGATAGACGATGGAGAATTGAGCATGCGCAAGTTGTACATCCTTCAGATTTAAAGCTATTTGCAGAAAACAATATCATACCTTCGGTGCAACCTTCTCACGCCACTTCTGATATGTATTGGGCCACCAAACGTTTGGGGAAACAGCGAGTGAAAAGCGCTTATGCCTACCAAAACCTGTTGCAACAAAATGGTTGGCTAGCTTTAGGCACCGACTTCCCCGTAGAAAACATTAACCCTATTTATACTTTTTATGCGGCGGTTGTTCGTAAAGATTTACAAGGTTATCCTGCAAAAGGCTACCAAATGGAAAACGCTTTAACCCGCGAACAAGCTTTAAGAGGAATGACCATCTGGGCGGCCAAAGCCAATTTTGAAGATCATGAAAAAGGAAGCTTGGAGCCGGGTAAGTTTGCAGATTTTGTAATTTTAAATCAAGATTTAATGACCATTGAAGACAATAAAATACCCCAAACAAAAGTTTTAGCTACTTATATTGCCGGCGAAAACGTTTTCAAAAAATGATCAAAAAATTATCAGTACTAAGCACCTTTTTATCTTGTTTAACTTTATTATCCTGCGGACAAGAACACGAAGAAAGCCAAACTTGGCTCGGCAAATTTAAGCAAGCTAACGAAAGCACTGTCGTTTTAAACAACGATAAAGAAGTTATACCACTCCAAAATCTGGAAAAGCGAAACATTGCGGTAGTTGATTTAGGCTTTAGCCACTTTTTAGTTTTTGATAGTTTATTGAATAAATACAGTCACACTGCTTTATTTAATGGCAATACGTACTTCGCCAATCAACAGTTCAATAAACTTACCGACGATTTAAAGTTTTACAATACCATAGTTGTAACACTCTCTGATGTTTCTGTGTTTAATGATGAAGTAATGGACTTCATTGCTGAACTGGATAAAAAAAATAGGTTAATTGTTGCCCTTTTTGGCGATCCAAAAAGCTTGACAAAATTGGATGATATCAACAGTCCAATCGTTTGGTCTCCGCAACATACAAACGAAGGGGCTAGTTTTAGCGCACAGCTTATTTTTGGCGGTGTAGCAACAAAGGCCGTTTTACCTCAAAGCTATACGTCAAAATATCAAGCTGGCAATGGTAGTATTATTGACAAAGTAAGATTGGAATACACCGTACCCGAAGAAGTGGGGATTAACATCAATGATCTAAAACAAATTGATGCCATTGCTGCTGAAGCCATCAGCAAAAAAGCAACCCCGGGCTGTGTGGTACTTGTTGCTAAAGATGGTAAAGTTATTTTTAACAAAGCTTACGGTACACACACCTATGATAAAGATGCGCCAAAAAATCGAATAGACGATATTTTTGATTTAGCATCCATCACTAAAACTTCCGCAACAACTATGGAAGCGATGAAACTTTATGAAGAAAAGAAGCTGAACTTAGACACCGCCATTAGCACCTATTTGGCGCAGACAAAAAATACAGGTAAAAGTCAAATTAAAGTTAAAGAGCTGTTGTTACACCAAGCAGGTTTTATCCCATACATTCCGTTTTACGCTAAAATGAAAGCTGGCGACTCTAACAGGGATTCATCCGAAACTTACAACGTTAAAGTCGCTGATGGTTTTTACATGAAGGAAAGCTATTACAAAGAAGTGATGTGGAAAGAGATGCTGGAGAGTCCGGTTAGAACTCGTGGACAATATGTTTATAGCGATTTAAGCATGTACTTTATGAAGGAGATTTTGGAAACCATTACCCGAAAACCTCTAAAAGATTATGTTGCGGATAATTTTTATAAGCCTTTAGGAATGTACACGACCGGTTTTAATCCCCGTCATCGGTTTACAAAATCGCAGATAGTACCAACAGAAAACGACACCTATTTTCGCAATACCTTGTTGCAAGGCTATGTTCACGATCAAGGCGCAGCCATGTTGGGTGGCGTTGCTGGGCATGCGGGTTTATTTTCTAACGCTTCGGATTTAGCCATTTTATACCAGATGCTTTTAAATAAAGGCAGTTATGGTGGTGAAACTTATTTTAAACCGAAAACAGTCGCTCTTTTTACCGCTAAAAACTCAGATCTTAGTCGCCGTGGTTTAGGTTTTGATGGTTGGGATCCAAATTCCAAAAAAGAATACCCTTCAAAACTAGCATCGTCTCAAACATTTGGACATACTGGCTACACAGGTACGGCAGTTTGGGTTGACCCTAAAGAAAACCTTGTTTACATTTTTCTTTCCAATCGGGTAAACCCAGAAGTTAACAATAGGCTTTCTACTTTAGACGTTCGCCCACGAATACATGATGTGATTTACAAAGCCATTCAGAAAGGAAAATAACCCGAACAAAAAGGCGTGGTATTTGTTATTGAGCTATTATGACTAAAAATACCATTAAAAACGTTTTAAAAAACGTACTTGCTATAGCTTTAATGACAGTTGTGTTTGTTGCCTGTTCAAAAAAAGTTTTGAGCCCTGAAATGCAGAAACTGCAAAACCAAAAAGAGATATTAAAGTTAAATACCGAGCTTAACGAGTTAAATGTATCCTTAGAAAAAGAGTTACAGAGCATTAGTGGCTTGGCTGATGATGTGAATAAGGCAAACGAGAGAGCCAGCGAATCTTCAAAAGAAGCAAAACAAGAATCTGAGGATTTATCTAAAAACCCTGGTGATAGCAGGGCAGCATCAAAAGCAGAAAAAGCAGCCAGAAATGCTGCTAAAGACGCAAAAAGAGCAAAAAAAATAAACGACGAATTGAATGATGCTAACGATAATGTGAAAGATTACCAAAAGGACATCAAGAAGAAGCTGTCAGAATTAAATGACTTGGAGTCTAAAATTAACTTCGTTCCTAATAATTAAAATTCAATAACCGCAGCTTGCAACACAGGCTGCGGTTATTGTTACAATTGGTTTACTTAAGTCCGTCTTAATTATCTTTACTTTGACGCTGTTATTTCAAAAACACATAAATGAAAATAGGGATTGTTTGTTACCCAACTTTTGGTGGTAGCGGTGTAGTTGCAACAGAATTAGGAAAAGCGCTTGCAGATAATGGGCATCAAGTCCATTTTATCACTTACAGCCAGCCAGCGAGATTAGATTTTTTTTCAGAAAATCTTTTTTATCATGAAGTTTCAGTTTCGCAATACCCACTTTTTGATTATGCGCCGTATGAGTTAGCATTATCCAGCAAAATGGTTGATGTTGTACGTTTTGAGAAATTGGATATTTTACATGTGCATTATGCCATACCTCATGCATCAGCTGCGTTTATGGCGAAGCAAATTTTAGCAACGTTTAATATTCATATTCCTGTAGTTACCACGCTACACGGTACAGATATTACCTTAGTGGGGCGAGATGTGACGTACAAACCTGTTGTTACGTTTTCCATTAATCAGTCTGACGGGGTTACCGCGGTATCAGAAGATTTGAAAAAATCAACTTATGATCATTTTGAAATTACCAAGGATATTAGAGTAATTCCTAACTTTATTGACCATAATCGTTTTAGCTTAAAACCAAAAGACCATTTTAAAAAGGCGATTGCCCCAATGGGAGAACGGATTTTATCGCATACCTCCAACTTCAGAAAAGTAAAACGCACCCAGGATGTGGTTTACATATTTCAACAAATTTTAGCAAAAGTACCTTCAAAGTTATTGATGGTTGGCGATGGTCCCGAGCGTGTAAATTGCGAGCAACTTTGTAGAGAGTTAGGTATTTGTGAACACGTTAGATTTTTGGGTAAACAAGATGCTGTAGAAGAAATCCTTTCTGTATCCGATTTGTTTTTGATGCCTTCCGCATCTGAAAGTTTTGGGTTGGCAGCATTAGAAGCGATGGCCTGTAAAGTGCCTGTTGTATGTTCAAACACTGGCGGTTTACCCGAGTTAAATATTGATGGCGTAACTGGCTTTATGGACGAGGTTGGCGATATCGACGGCATGGCAAAACACGCAATTTATATTTTGCAGGACGATGTTCGTTTAAGCCAATTTAAAGAAAACGCATTAAAC
>JBBSTQ010000021.1:0-17197 GCA_038235745.1 Sphingobacteriales bacterium | reverse complement strand
GGCTCTTTAAGAGTTCAGGGAGATTTTGAAATTGTAGATAAGGACGGAAACGTTTACAACTTACAAGGTCGCGAGGTGGTTTCCATCTGCAGATGCGGGTTGTCGCAAAACAAGCCATTTTGTGATGGTTCTCACAACGGTCATTTTGAGCATGAAGCTGTTGCTTTTGCTTTGCCTCCAAAAAAGGTTTAAAATTTTCAACAGACTTACGGTTTTCAAAAGACCGTAAGTCTTTTGGCTTAAGCTTTTCGCCTCAAGCCTTTAGCTTTTTAGATTTCTTTTAAAATCTTCTTCATTACATCCATGCCTTCATCAATGTGTTGATTTTCAATAATCAATGCAGGTCTAAACCGGATTGTTTTTGTTCCGCAACCTAAAAACAGCACACTCTTTTGCATTCCTTTATCGATGAAACTGTTTCTTAGATCTGCCGTAGGAAAGTCGAAAGCTGTTAAAAGGCCACGACCTCTAACGTTTTCAATTCTTTCATCTCGTTGTGCAATTTCGTGAAGTTGTTCTTGTAAATGTCCACCAACTTTAGCGGCGTTATCACACAAATCATCCTCGGCGATGATCTCTAGTATTTTACTAGAACGTACCATATCCACCAAGTTACCACCCCATGTAGAATTGATTCGAGACGGAACCGTAAACACATTGTTTTTAACTTCATCCAGTTTTCTGCTTGCTAAAATTCCGCAGACCTGCATTTTTTTACCGAAAGCAATAATGTCTGGTCTTGCGTTTTCGCCAAAATGTTCATGACACCAAAATTTGCCAGTCAACCCCACGCCGGTCTGTACTTCATCATAAACCAGCAATGCTTCGTTTTCGTCGCAAAGAGTCCTTAATTGTTCTAAAAACTCTTTGCGAGCATGGTTATCGCCACCTTCAGATTGGATGGGTTCTATGATGATTGCACAAATTTCATCTTTGTATAAAGCGAAAGCATCTTTGATTTGCATTACAGAACGTGTTTCCAACCCGATAACCTCCTCAAGATTTCTTCCGTTTAACGGGAATTTTATTTTTGGTATGCTTACTCGTGGCCAATCAAACTTTGCAAACCATTTAGTTTTACCGGGCAAAGTATTGGTTAAACTCATGGTATAACCAGTTCTGCCATGAAAGGCTTGCTCAAAGTGTAAAACCTTTGTCCCTATTTCTTTGGTGTAGCCTTTAGCAAAATTTTGCTGTACTTTCCAGTCCATTGCTGCTTTCAAGGCGTTTTCAATAGCTAACCCGCCTCCGGCTACAAAAAAAGCATGTGGTAAATATTCGGGTATCCCAATCTTAGCAAAAGTCTGTACAAACTGTGCATATTGCGTGGTATAAATATCGGAGTTGGATGGATTAGCAATTGCCGCCAAAAGCAGGTTCTTTTTAAATTCTTCGTCCTCCATCATTTTCGGATGGTTGTAGCCCAAAGGAACAGAGGCAAAACAGGTAAAAAAGTCTAGTAAGGAACGGTTATATTTTGAATCGTACATCCTAACGCCGTAGCTTTTTTCTAAGTCGTAGATTAAGTCGTACCCATCTGTTAATAAGTGTTCTGATAAAACGTCTCTAACTTGTTTTGGTTCAACGGATAATTTGTACATAATTTCGGCTTTTCCCAAAGCTATCAAAAAACGCGTGGTCTGGCAAGTTAAAGCAATCTGTAAATCTTGCAGCAAGTGCCGGCGGGTATTTATTTGAACTTTTCCAGCATCCCCAAAACGCCAAATAAACCGCCGGTGTGTATCATTAAAACTTTAGATTTAGGTTTAAAATAGTTTTGTTCTGCTAAATCTGCAATGGCAAAAAGAACTTTTCCGGTATAAACGGGATCTATCAAAACCCCTGTTATTTGGCTAAAATGTTTGATAAAATCAATTAAGGCAGGTTTAGTTTTTGCATAACCACCAAAATGATAATCGGTTAGCAAGTTGTAAGGTTTTTGTGCAACCAATAGATGATCAATCTCTTGTTTTAAAAAGCCGCCGCCTTTTAATGCTGAAACAATGTTGATTTCCGTTTGTACACCTTGCTCGGCACAGCCGTTTATAATTCCAGCGGCGGTAGCTCCTGTTCCGGCTGCGCAAAACAGGTAATCGTAACTGTTTTTAAGTTCGTGGATGATTTCACGACAACCTTTCTCTGCTTCTTTACCGTAACCGCCTTCGTTAAGAAGAAAAGCGTTAACATCATTTATAAAATAGTGATGATACAAACTTTCCTTGTCCTGATAAGCCTCTCGACTCACAAAAATCAGATTCATCCCAAATAACCGACAAAGATCTAGAATCTGATTATCGGCTTCCTCGCCTCTAATAAACGCTGTAGTTGAAAACTTGAATTTAGCGCCCGAAACAGCCGTCGCTAAAATATGATTAGAAAAAGCACCTCCAAACGTGACTAGATGTTTCTTGTTTTCAGCTTCGGCTTTTAAAAGACTAAATTTCAATTTTCGCCATTTGTTACCCGAGATAAATGGGTGAATCAAATCGTCTCGTTTTAGAAAAAGTTGTATGCCGTGTTTATTAATCGGTTCATATAAAACTTCCTCTTCGGGGCTATAAAAATCTAAATCAATCATTCTTTTAAAAGCTTAAAGCTAAAGGCGCAAAGCTGAAAGCTTATAAATTAAGTTAACACATAAATTCTGGGGAAGCTGGGAGTTACAAATAAAAAATCCTGACTAATTTAATAATCAGGACTTCTACATAAGTTGTAATTTTGGTTACTTCCCTATTCCAAAGCCAATTCCTCCTGAGACTGCTTGGTATTCGCCAATGCTGTAAGACCCGTATAATCTAAAGAAAGCCAAATGCAAAGAAAAACCAATATTCCCACGCATTCCTGCAATATCTGTTTGGTTAATATTTACTGGGTCATCAACTTCATCATATTTTGGGCTGGCAAGATTTGGCGTATTGGTGTTAGGGAAATTATTGTAACCAGTTCTGAAAGTATATTTACCCAACACGCCGAATTCAGTTTTTGCAGTGTTGTATCCTACAGAAATAAAAGGTGTGAATACAGATAGTTTTTTTGATAAAATTGCATCCACCGTATAACCTGATAGTTTTACAGCTACTCTTTGATTCAGGTCTTGTCCTTGTGTGCTCGGCTTTTCATTCAATTGCTTATCAACTTTAACCTTGTAATCATATTTCAATTGATTGTATCCGAAAGCCAATGCTATATTAATGGGGATTATTTTTTCTGTTTTTCCTGGTAACAGGTATTTTGTAATTTCATGTTTCACACCAAATCCTAAAGCCTGAACAGCTCCATAGTCATTGGTGCTAACTTTTGGAGTATACCGTAAAGAAACATCGGTATTTTTAATTACGCCAACAGTTAATTGAAGTTGTGGTGAAGGAACAATGTTCAAATTTGAGCCATTTGGCATATCAAAAGAGCCTATGCTGTTCCCTTTGTCATCAAAAACATCTATTACTGCACCATTTTCATCTTTTCCAAATAGTGTTGGAGATTCATTTGTTTGTGGCCTCACGGATGACGACAAACCGAGTTCGTTAAACCTTATGGTTTGATCTTTGGTAGGCACTAACGAAGCGGTTGCCTGAAATTTAAGATCAAATTTCCCTAAATTTTTGGCTTTCGCGGAGTTGAACCAAGCACTGTTCATGCCGAAGCCAAAACCTTTAAACGCAGGCAAAAAGTAAGCTTGTGCTAATTTAGTAGCATCTTCTGGGCCAGATTTTAGCAATTCAGAAACATTCTGAGCTTTTGCAGAATTAAAAGTTGCCGACGTAAATAAAATGGAAAGTGATAGAATTGAAAGCTTAGAGCGTAACTTCATTTACTTTAAGAGATAAATTAATTATTCTCGAAAGTAAATCTTTTTAATCAAAAACGGAAAAAAATTTAGTAGGATGCTGATATTTTTCGTAAAATTTTTCATCATTATAAGGTTTGGTTTATACAGCCGATACGGCGTCGGGTTCAAATATGATACCAATTAGTTTTATTTTGATTGAGTTATATTGAAAAGGTTTAATTTTACCAAATGGATTCAGAAATTGACCTTATAGACCAAGACGAAAGCGATTTGTTTGAACACTTTAATATTGTAGTAGATAAGGGACAGTCTTTACTGCGGATAGATAAGTTTTTGATGTTGCGTTTAGAAAACGCTTCGCGGAGTAAAATTCAAAACGCGACAGATGCGGGTAATGTATTGGTCAACAAAAAACCGGTAAAATCCAGTTATAAAGTTAAGCCATTTGATGAAATCAGCATTGTGTTGCCTCATCCGCCAAGAGATAATGAGGTTTACCCAGAAAATATCCCGATAAACATTATTTACGAGGACGATGACGTGATTTTGGTGAACAAAGAGGCAGGCATGGTTGTGCACCCCGGTTACGGTAATTGGAACGGTACTTTAGTGAATGCGTTGGTTTATCATTTTAACAATCTACCGCAACTGCCAGGGAATGATGGTCGCCCAGGATTGGTGCACCGTATTGATAAAGACACTTCGGGTCTATTGCTGATTAGTAAAAATGAACGGGCAATGACTTATTTGGCCAAGCAATTTTATGACCACAGCATTACCCGCCAATATTTAGCCTTGGTTTGGGGCGATTTGGAACACGACGGTAAAATTGAAGGATATATAGGTAGAAGTGCAAAAGACCGAAAAGTAATGTCGGTTTATGATGATCCTGAAAAAGGGAAGTGGTCTGTTACGCATTTTAAAGTTTTAGAGCGATTTAACTACGTAACTTTGGTTCAGTGCGAATTGGAAACAGGTAGAACGCACCAAATTAGAGCACACATGCAACATATTGGGCATCCATTATTTAGCGATGCCCCTTATGGGGGCGATAAAATCCGGAAAGGAACGCTGTTTGCCAAATACAAAAGTTTCGTAGAAAACTGTTTTGCACTGATGCCACGGCAGGCGTTACATGCCAAAACATTGGGCTTTATACATCCCACAAAAAAGGAAAAGGTGCTTTTTGATACAGCCATTCCTGGAGATTTTGAGTCGGTTTTGGATAAATGGAGAAAATACTTACAAAATCAGGATTAGGGAGAAAAAATCGAATTCCAAACATTAGATTTGCAACGTATGCAAAAAAACTGTATTAATTATAACGGAGAGATTTTAGATGGGGATGATCAAATTTTTACAATTGCTAACCGTGGTTTCAAGTACGGCGATGGGCTGTTTGAAACCATGCGTGTTTGTAACGGGAAGTTGAATTTTGCAGATTTACATGCTGACAGGCTTCATTTGGGCATGAAAGCACTGAAATTAGAAGGTTACTCTAATTTCGATACCTATTTTATAAAAGAAAAGGTAGATGAGCTTTGCAAGCGAAATAAAATAGCTAAAAACGCCCGTGTTAGGTTCAACGTTTTTCGCGATTCGGACGGCTTATACACACCCACACAAAATAAAAGTGCTTATACATTAGAAGCTTCTGAATTAGACTCGCCCTTGTATAGCATGAATGGCAAAGGGTTAATTATGGATATTTACGAAGATATTCGCAAACCTGTAAACAAGCTATCTAATCATAAAACGTGTAACGCTTTGCCTTATGTAATGGCTGGTATTTACAAGCAACAGATGCGTTTGGATGAGGTTTTTATCCTAAATCAAGACGGGTTTTTATGCGAGACAATTAGTGCTAATGTGTTTTTAGTTTATAAAGGACAAATTTATACACCCGCTTTAAGCGAGGGTTGCATTGCTGGTGTGATGCGTAACGTGGTAATGGATTTGGCCAAGGATAACAACCTGAACATGATTGAGGCCCAAATAAACCCTGAGATTTTAGAAGAGGTAGAAGAGGTTTTTATTACCAATGCTGCCGGCGGTATACAGTGGGTAATGGGCTTTAACCGTAAAAGGTATTTTAATGAAATTTCACGGTTTTTAGTGGACAAGTTGAACAGAAAAGTAAAGTAAAAGCGAAGCGTTCCTCAAAAAAATAAAAACTTATGTATCAACTTCAAGGTAAATTAACAGCAAAAGCAGGAAAAGGAGCAGAGCTTGCTCAAATTTTATTGGAAGCCTCGCAATTGATGCTAAATGCAAAGGGATGCAAAATCTACGTGATTGGCAAGGAGAAAGAAAATGAAAATTCTGTTTTTGTAACCGAGATTTGGGAAAGCAAGGAAGATCATGATAATTCGCTCAACGTTGCAGGCGTTAAAGAATTGATAATGAAAGCAATGCCACTTTTGGACGGGCAGCCAAGTAAAGGTCAAGAACTTGAAGTTTTAGGCGGAGCAGGGATATAAGCATTCTGCCAGCCGAAAATTTAAGTTTGCACAAATATTAAATGATGCATAATTGAGCCGAAATTGTGAGATGTGAGAGTTTCGCAAAGTTCTCACATCTCATATCTAAACTAAATCCTCACACCCCTCAAAAAATCCTCCACTATCATTTTCTTTTTACCTTCTTGCTGAATTTCTTTTACTGAGATAAACCCATCTTTGGTTGCAAATTTCAAAAACGTTTTGCCATCGCTCAAAAACTCTCCTGGCGCAATTTTGGGTTTCGTTTTTTCTTGCTCTGCTTTGTAAA
Source organism: Sphingobacteriales bacterium (assembly GCA_038235745.1). Lineage (GTDB taxonomy): Bacteria > Bacteroidota > Bacteroidia > Sphingobacteriales > Sphingobacteriaceae > Pseudopedobacter. Next base: position 10,638 of record JBBSTQ010000021.1, on the reverse strand, counting down.
TCTTGAGACCTTTATCTACAAAAGTAGTGTAAGATGCAGGGTACGGACTTAAACCTCTAATTAAATTATAAACGCTTTTATTGCTATTGTTCCAATTAATTTTACAATCTTCTTTAAAAATTTTTGGGGCATGTTTAAGGTCTTTTTCATCAAAAGCTGATTGTGGTTTTTCTTTGAAATCCTGTTTGGCTATCGCAGAAACGGTTTTACTTAGCAAACCAGCACCCGTTTCCATCAACGCATCATGTAAATCGCCTGCCGTCATTTCTTCTGTAATAGCTACCTTTTCTGAGAACAGCACATCTCCGGTATCAATCTCTTGTTTTAAGAAAAATGTAGTTACGCCACTTTCTCGTTCGCCATTGATGATTGCCCAGTTGATAGGAGCGGCACCTCGGTATTGTGGCAACAAAGAAGCGTGTAGATTAATAGTGCCGTGTTTTGGCATCGCCCAAACGACTTCTGGCAACATCCTGAAAGCAACAACCACTTGTAAATCGGCTTTTAAAGCTTTTAACTCCTCTAAAAACTCAGGATTTTTTAATTTATCAGGTTGTAAAATGTTCAGACCATTTTCTACTGCAAACTTTTTTACGGCAGATTCATTGAGTTTTTGTCCACGACCGGCGGGCTTATCAGGTGCTGTAATTACACCTACAATGTTTTCGCCGGTTTCTAATAATGCTTTTAAAGAGGCCACCGCAAAATCTGGGGTTCCCATAAATATAATTCTCATGTTTTTATTTTTGAGGATTGCTTTTTAAAACTTGACGCTGTAAGAATTTCTTACTATTGTCATCCTGAGCGGAGTCCGATAGCTATCGGACGAAGGATTAATTATACAACACATACTTTTTTCTCATCACTTTGTAATCGTCTAAATCCGCTTTCCAACTTTCTCTTATCTGTGCTTCTGTTTTTCCCGATTTAATCTGTCGCATTAAAATATCGTTTCCAGCCAGCTTGTTGAAAAATGGCGTAAAGAAATCATCCTTTTTAGGGTAAGCCTCGTACAAATCAATTAATAGCTTAATATTAAGTTGTGAAGCATTTCTTAGTTTTTGAATATCCACTTCTCTAAAATCAATGCCGTAGCAAACTTGGTTTTCCAGTGGTGGGTTTTTGCTCATCCCATCAATACTTTTCGGTGTAAAACTGAAGCTATATTTTCCTTTAAGCAACGGACTGCCTAAAACCTGAAACGGAAAAACAGTTCCACGACCCTGACTAATATTAGTACCTTCAAATAAGCATAAGCTTGGATATAAGTATATTGAGCGCATATTAGGAAGGTTTGGAGATGGTTTTTCTGGCAAACTGTATTCCATTTGATGACTGTAATTAGAGTTTTTGATTATTGTTAAATCGCACTTTACCTCACTTTTCAACCAACCTTCGCCATTAACCATTTGCGCAAATTCGCCGCTAGTTAAGCCATGCGCAATAGGTATGGCATGCATCCCAACGCCAGATTTGAATTTAAAATCCAAAATTGGTCCGTCAATTAAATTACCGTTGGGGTTCGGTCGGTCCAAAATAATCAAAGGCACATTGCTATCCGCACAAGCTTGCATAACCCAAGCCATGGTAATAGTATACGTGTAAAACCTAACACCAACATCTTGAATGTCAAAAATCAGAATATCGATGTTTCTCAAATCTTCCTTTGAAGGAGCATGTTTTGAGCCGTAAAGTGAAATTACAGGAAAGCCAGTTTTTTTATCTGTATAGTTGCCAACTTTTTCTCCCGCGTCAGCAGTCCCTCTGAAACCATGTTCAGGTCCAAAAATCGCCTTTATATTTACGCCTAAACTTTTTAAAGTATCCACTAAAGGTACTCGGTTAATTTCTGCTGTTTGGTTGATGACCAAACCGACCCGCTTTCCTTTTATTAAAGGCAAGTATTTAGCAGTTTGATCAGCACCGGTTGAAATTTCAGGTTGTTTTGTCTCTATTTTTTCGTTAACGGATGTTTGCGAGGTGGCAACTTTGCCGCTACAAGCGTTACAACTAAATAAAGCAACTAACGGCATAAGCAAAAAGTAAGAACTCAAATTTTTTAAACACAACATATTTTCGGTTTCTATTTTAATGGTTGCATATTTGCAACGTTAAAAATAAACAAAACCCCTTGAATTTAGGTCTTTTTATAGCTAAACGTATCTCGATTAAGGCAGACCGGACTTTTTCTAAGCTCATTGTGCGCATTGCAATCGTTGGGATTATGCTTGGTTTAGGCGTGATGATTTTATCTGTAGCGATTGTAAAAGGGTTTAAGTCAGAGATTAGGGAGAAAGTCCGCGGGTTTAATGGCGACATTCAGTTTATTAAATACGATTTAAATTCTTCTTTCGAAAACTCTCCTTTCCATCTCCAGAATAAAAATCTGCAACAGGCAAAAAAGCTTGAAGGCGTTGTTCATGTTGTGCCGTTCGCCAATAAACCAGGTATCATCAAGGCAAATGGCGAGGTAGAAGGCGTGATTTTAAAGGGTGTAGATTCGTCTTATGATTGGAGTTATTTCAAAAACATCTTAATTGCAGGTAAAACCATTGATTTTGCAGATTCGATAAACTCAGGTAAGCAAATTATAGTTTCTGAGGTTTTAGCAAAGCGTTTAAACCTAAAAGTAGGTGATGATTTTTTGATGTATTTTGTACAGGAATCTTTACGGAAAAGGAAGTTTGAGATTGTTGGAATTTATAATACTGGAGTAGACGAGGTTGATAAAACCTACGTAATTGGCGATATATCTTTAATTAGAAAGCTGAATAAGTGGGAAGATAACCAAGTAGGAGGCTACGAAGTACGGATCAACGACTTCTCTAGACTGGATCATTTAACTTACACCCTGAGCGACTTTTTGCCCCCAGAAATTAAAACTGTAAATGTAAAAAGTAATTACCCTGTTATTTTTGATTGGCTTTCGTTGTTAGACGTTAATGCACAAGTTATTTTGTTTTTGATGTTAATTGTAGCGGTAATTAATATGATTTCTGCACTTTTGATTATGATTTTGGAGCGCACAAATATGATTGGCTTATTAAAAGCTTTGGGCGAAACCAATTGGGGCATCCGTAAAATATTTTTGTACAATGCAGTTTATTTGGTAGGGATTGGGATGTTAATGGGGAATATTTTTGGAATAGGTTTAGGTTTTTTGCAACAGCAAACCCACTTTTTCACGTTGGACGAAGCTTCTTATTATATGAAGTTTATTCCTGTACAATTGGAGTTGATAGACATCTTGCTAATCAACGGCGGAACGTTACTCATTTGTCTTTTGGTGCTGTTGATTCCTTCTTTGCTGGTTACAAGGATTTCTCCTGTAAAAGCGATTGCGTTTAAATAGATAATGAATACATTAAATCTGCCAGCTCTTTGAACTTTGTGTTCTCCATGGTTGAAAAATTGTCTGAATTACGATTTATATGATTTTGGGATATCCCTGATTCTAGGTGCAGAGCTACGGTGTTATTTAAAATATTGGCAAAAAAAAATCGTGAGTATTTTCCGTTTAACTCTATGAACTCAATGTTCTCTGTGGTTAAAAACCTTTTCTACAGACTGACGATTTTCCCTAAGTCTTTGCTAGAATGATAAGAAGCCTTTTCTATGTATCTATGTGGTAAAAGATTACCCAATAACCTTACCTCCCAAAATTCAACTTAAAACTAACTCCACCCGATCCAATTTCTAAGTTTTGACTACCGAATCCTGCAATGGGATATCTTAAAAATGGCTCGACAGAAATGCTGTTTTTGGTGCTAACAGGATATAAAATCCCAAAAGAAAAGTTTACCGTACGGGCAAATTGAAAATTACTGAATGCACCTTCGGTTTCTTTGTCAACATCTGTTAAAATTGTAGTGGTTGGCGCACTGTTAAAAGAGTAGTTGATGACGGACAAATCGTTGGTGTAACTTTGGTTCAACAGACTGTAAGAACTAATTCCGCTAGTCACAAAAGTTTTTAATTTACCTATTGCCACATTGTATTTTAGGTTTAACGGAATTTCAAAACCCACCAATTTTGCGCTAGTTTCTACTTCCTCTGGTACAGATACAGGCTGATTACTAAAGGCAGCAGTCCTTGCAAAGGACTTGTTTTCTGTTACCGCATTTCTATTGTCTACGTAGCGGGTTGTTTGTTTGTTTAACGATATCCCGGAGTTTACACTCAGATTTTTAGTCAATTTCAGCTCGGATAAAATACCTAAGCCTAAATTTAAATCATCTGTTACACCAGCATTTGTAAAACTGTAATACGTGTTCGCATCTACAGAAAACTTGAAATTGCTCGAGTTGCTTTTTTTGGTTTTTTTTTCTTTTGGTGTAACGGATGGTGTGGTGTTATCTTTATCTGCCAAAAGGCTATTGTTAAACGTTAAATACTCTTGATCCTTTACCGTCGAAGATGGTGGTGTAATTGCACCCTTTTCAAAATTTATTTCGTCAAAGGTTGGTGGCGAGTTTATTTCATTAGTTTTTACACCATTCATTTTGGTTTCTGGCGCATTTACCGCCAAAATCTGCGGTCTAGTTATCTCATTGTTTGCAAATGGTTCAATATTTTTAGCTATATGAGGCTCGTCTTGATCTTCTATGGTGATATTTACAATGTTTTTCGTGAAGGATGTCGCTTTTTCTTGATCTGCTCTAACAGTATTATTTTTAACTATCTGAGGCTCGCCTTGATCTTTTATGGTAATGTTTACAGTGTTTTTTGTGAAGGCTTTCGCTTTTTCTTGCTTTACCTTAACCGTGTTATTTTGTTGAATAACTACCAGTTTTTCTGTTGTTGATTCAGGTATTTCATGAGCTTTGTTTTGGGCAATTGTTTCACTTTTCGGCTTTGCTACATCTAGCGTTGTTAAATTGAAAATCCACAACAAAGCCAAAGCGGCAGCAATACCACTAGGCAAGCCATACCAAAATATTAGTCCGCGTCTTTTTCTATTTTTTTGCTCGTTAAACTTTTTCCAACCGTCATCAGCCATTAAATCATCGTAATGATCAAATGTATCTCTAATGTGGTTTCTTAAAGCTCTATCAAATTGCTCGTTCATAGTTCAAATAAAAATGAGCTTTAACTAATTTCCTCAATCGCTCTTTCGCTCGTGATAAATAAACTCTAGAACTGCTTGACGGCATTTCTAAAATATCTGCAATTTCCTCATGAGTGTAACCGTCAATCTCGTAAAGGTTAAATACAACCCTGTGCATTTCTGGCAACTCTTTCAATAGACCTAAAATTTCCTGCGCACTTATTTTACTGATAATTTCTGGATTCTTTATCGGCTCAGTTGCAGTTTCAATATCCAAAACATTTGCATGTTTCAGGTTTTTTCTTCGGTTGTCAATTGCAGAATTTACTACAATCTGCCTAAACCATGGCTTAATCAAGCGATTATGCTCAAAAGTCTTAATGGTTTTAAAAAGTTTGATGAAAGCATCATTCACAGCTTCCAAAGCATCATCTCTGTTAATGCAATACCGCACACAAATGGCCATAGCGTATGCATAAAAGCGTTTATAAAGCATTTCTTGTGCTTTACTGTCCTCTTTTCTACATCGGTCAATGAGTTCCTGCTCGCTATATTCGCTATAAGGTTTTCGCATTCAATTATTTAAACCTCGTTAATTATTGTTTAATATAGTGAATGTAGCAAATTTTGCACCTTGATTATTGTTAGCAGTTGGCTTAGGATTAACGGCATATAAAATAGCCTGATAGTTTTTGCTGTTAAGTTTGAAACTAACCGTATCCGTTTCCGGGTTTTCTGTAGGAGAAATTTTTAAATCAAATCCAACGGAATCAGTATTATGTGTTGCGGTAAACTTTACCTTGGCTTCTCCAGCCCAAACACATTGTACATTTGGATCGTTGGGACATCTACTGTCTGCAATCTCGATAACCCTAACTTTTAAACCAGTCAAAGTATCTGAACCAAACCAAATACTTTCCGTTTGCGCCAGCTCGGTTTTAATACCAAAACCAATAATTTTTTGAGTCTCCGCAGTTTTTTCACAGGCAACAAAACTTAGCAAACCAATAATGATGGCTCCAAAAGTGAACGATTGATAATTGTTTAGGTACATAACAGCTCCGTTTTAACTTCCCATACGTTTTACTTTAGGGAATTGATACAGCTGTTACAATTTTTTTGCTTCATTCCAAAAGATATCCATTTCCGCCAAGGTCATGTCTTTTAAATCTTTGCCCATTTCGCTTGCTTTTGATTCCAAGTATTGGAATCTTTTAATGAATTTTCGGTTGGTTTTCTCCAGTGCGTCTTCCGGATTGATGTTGATAAATCTTGCGTAGTTTATTAAAGAGAACAATAAATCTCCAAATTCGCCTTCTGCTTTTTCTTTGTCGATGGCTTTGCCGTCAACCACATTAAACTCATCTTTAAACTCTTGCAGTTCTTCCTCTACTTTTTCCCAAACCTGTTCTTTTTCTTCCCAATCAAAACCTACACCTCTGGCTTTTTCTTGAATTCGAGATGCTTTTACCAAAGCTGGTAGAGAAGAGGGAACTCCGGCCAAAACCGATTTGTTACCTTCTTTCAGTTTAATCTGCTCCCAGTTTTTCTTAACCTGTTCTTCGGTTTCTGCAATGGTATCGCTATAAATATGTGGATGACGGTTGATGAGCTTTTCGCAGATGCCGTTTAAAACATCAGTAATGGTAAAGTCATTCGTTTCTGAACCAATCTTCGAGTAAAAAACTAAATGCAACATCAAATCTCCCAATTCTTTCCTGATTTCCTGCATATCGCCTTCTAAAATTGCGTCGGAAAGCTCGTAAGTTTCTTCAATGGTTAGGTGGCGCAAAGTTTCTAGGGTTTGCTTTTTATCCCAAGGGCATTGCGTTCTTAAGTCATCCATAATAGCAAGAAGACGTTCGAAAGCTTGTGCAGGTTGAGTTTGTTGTTGGTGGATGTCCATTAGGTGGTTTGATGTTTTAATATTTTAATGAATGAGCTAGACTTTTTTAGGGAAACTTAAGCTAAAATCTGGTTGAATTATTACTCTTTTTTATGATTTGAAATATGCAATGAAATATGCAATGAAATAGGCAATTAATATGTGTTTAAAGTGTATTTAGAGCCGTTTTAGGTGCAATGAATATGCAATGAAATGTGCAATGAATATGCAATGAAATGTGCAATGAATATGCAATGAAATGTGAGTTAGTGTACAACTGGTTTTAAGGTATAAAAAGCTCCAATTCCTTTTTGACCACTTGGTTCTAGTAAATCCTTTTCAACTAATTCTATTAGGTCTTTACTCGCTGTACTTCTTGAACAATCATTTATTCGTTGGTATTCGCCACTCATGATTTTTCCGTTTTCTTTTACAAATATTATTGCTTTCGTTTGTCTTTCGTTGAGATTGAGAGTTGCAAGGCGTTCTTGATTATAAATCCCTTTTTTGAATTCAACTGAGATATCGCTTGTTTCATAGCTGAAAACTGGTTCTGGAATTCCAGCTAGGGCACACTCTCTTATTATTTTTAGCGTTCCTCGTCCCCAAGATTCTATATAGCCACTACGAAATAAAGCATTTGCAATATCAGGATTGTGCGGTCGTGAGGCATGTTTTTCCAACAGGTTTTTTACTGTCCAGTTTTCGGGCAGTTGTCCCTCGTTCCAGAAAATAATTTTGTCACTGTAAACACTTATTTGAATAGGTACACCGCCCGAATAATCTTTGTGTGCGACTGTGTTTAACAAAGCCTCTCTAACTGCTTCTTTTGGATATTCAAGTTTTTCAACTCGGATTATACCTTCATAGCTAATAATTGCTTTGATATATTTGGTAAAAAGCAAATCCATCGTTTTTTCAATTTGTTCAAACAAATTGCCGTGTATTTCATCTTGAAATTTAAGGTCATCATCAGTCTCAAAAAAGCCTATTTTGATGTATGAACCTGTAATGAAATTTTCTGGTTTAGCGTGAAACAAAAGTATAGCTGCCCGCTTTAAGAAATTATTTTCTTTTAACTGTAAATTTTCAAGTAGATGCTCGTTTGTATCGGTTAAGATATCTTCTTCAATACGTTGGCTTTTGACTGCTCGTTTACGAAAGAAATCAAATGTTTCTTGCTTTAGATCATTTACTGAAACTTTGGGGACTGGAACACTATCCCAGCGCTTACCTTTTTTCTGCAATAAAAATTTGTCTAAAGCAGCTCCCTTTAATTCTTGTTTAGTGCTACCACTTCGGTAATGGTATTGCCCTTTGTAGTTAACAGGATAGGGGTAATCTTCAACTATTATTTCAATAAAATCACCTTTAGTTGACGTATGTAGATTTACATCTACCAAAATGCCCAGCACATCTCTCACTTTATTCGGAATGTCTTCCAATAATCTTTTTCCATCGGCAACACCAACGATATTTCCCATATCGTCTTTTCCTATAAACATTGCACCACCAGTGGAATTAGCAAAACCACAAATCCATTTCAGATATTCGTCACGCCAACTGCTTTTGTACTCTATATTTTGCGATTCACTCACTGTTTTTTTACTTCAAAATCTATTTTGTCAATTATTTGAAGAGTAAAGTTAAGATTTAAAACTGTTTTTCAGTTGGAATTCACTCCCCTAAAAAGGCGGTTCATCATCCTCAACATCCCAATTCTTAGGCTTTAACGTGATACTTTCAAACTGAGACGAAGGACTCAAACTAGAAAAAGGATCTGCAGCAGAATTTTCTGAAGCGCTAATTCCTCCGAAGTTATCTTCCAAATCTACAAACTTCACGTACTTACCAATAAACCTCAGCGGAACGGTACAGGTTTCCCCGTTTCTGTGCTTGGCAATAATTACTTCGCCAATACCCGCAGTTGGGTTTCCATTTTCATCTTGATCCAATCCGTAATATTCTGGGCGATATAAAAACAGGACCATATCCGCATCCTGCTCAATTGCACCAGATTCACGTAGATCGGAAAGCATTGGTTTTTTTGAGCCTCCAGGTCTGTTTTCTACCGCTCTACTTAACTGTGAAAGTGCAATTACTGGAACATTTAATTCTTTTGCAACTTGCTTCAATGCTCTCGAAATACTAGAAATTTCCTGCTCTCGATTCCCACCACCGCCACCACCTTTGCTGTCGGCTTTCCCCTGCATCAATTGTAAGTAATCGATAATGATCATCTGAATATCGTATTGCGACTTAAGTCTACGGCATTTAGCTCTAAACTCAAAAACGTTAAGCGCTGGAGTATCATCAATAATTAAAGGCGCTTCACTTAGTTTTCCAATTTTACTGGTCATCTGTTGCCATTCCCAGTTTTCCAATTGACCTTTTCTGATTTTTTCCTGCTCAATTTCGGATTCTCCAGAAATCAAACGATTGGTCAACTGTACGGATGACATCTCCAGCGAGAAAACAACTACGGGCTTGTTAAACTGAACCGCTGCGTTTCTGGCGCAAGTTAAAACGAAAGCGGTTTTTCCCATCGCCGGACGGGCAGCAATAATAATTAAGTCAGATTTTTGCCAACCGTTAGTTACACGATCCAAAGCCGTAAAACCAGATGGAACACCGGTTAAAACGTCTTCTTTACCACGCAAAGATTCCAACATTTTTAAAGATTCCTTTATAATATCATCCATTTTTCGCGAATCTCTACGCAAGTTGTTTTGGGCAATATCAAAAAGATTTTTCTCGGCATAATCCAACAGCTCAAAAACGTCGCTGGTGTCTTCGTAAGATTGGTTGATAATATCGGTAGAAATACGAATCAGTTCCCTCTGGATAAACTTTTGAGAAATAATACGGGCGTGAAATTCTATGTTAGCTGCCGAAGCAACCCGGTTTGTTAATTCTGTAATATAAAAAGCACCACCAATAACTTCTAATTCGCCTTGCTGACGTAGTTGAGAACAAACCGTTAAAATATCTACGGGAGAAGATGCTGTAAAAAGCGCCTGTATAGCTTGGAAAATTTTCTGATGAGCATCTTTGTAAAAAACTTCTGGCTTTAAAATATCGATTACGGTAGAAAGTGCATCTTTCTCCAGCATCAATGCGCCTAAAACCGCCTCTTCCAAATCCAAAGCTTGTGGTGGAAGTTTCCCCATACCAGAAACCATGCTGCTTAATCTGCTTCTATTATCCTTTGGAAACCCCGTTTTTTTAACCTCAACTTCAGAACTCATAATTACAAAAATATGCAAAAAAACAGGAGTAATTCCAAGAGTTTTAAACAGAATTTTGTTGCTTAATATTTGCCGGCAAGTACAGGCAGTTTATCATTCTAATTATCAACAGTTAATGTTTAAAACCTACGCAAAAATGAAAATTTACTAGCTCAGTTTAGCGCAATAAGGTTGTTAATAAATGGAGCGACTGTTAACAAAGTTTGTGTACTTGCAAAAGCGTTTAATTTTTTTAACCATTCACAGAGTTTTTGGCTAAATTGCGAGCGTATGAATGAGAGAAGATTTGGAAGCGAGCCGAAAGAGGTAAATCAGATGGTTTTTGGAATTAGAGCGGTAATGGAAGCCATTAGTGCTGGAAAAGATATTGAGTCTTTGTTTTTACAAAGAGGCTTATCTGGCGACTTAATGTCGGAGCTTAAAAACCTTTTGAAAGGGCGTGATATTCCATCGCAATT
>JBBSTQ010000020.1:0-17335 GCA_038235745.1 Sphingobacteriales bacterium | reverse complement strand
GTTAATCAGAATTGATTTCAAGCTGGGCTTTAGAATCGAGCAAAAGATTAGCGTTTTGTTCAGAAAAGTGGTGGAAGATTTAGTAAAAAACAACGAGGTTGATATTACTAGCAGGTACGAGTCGTTGAGTAAATTCAACATGGTGGGCGATTTTAGGTTTGTTGTGTTAGAGAAGATTTTATCGAGATCTAACAAGCTTTCCTTCTGGGATAAGGTAACGCTGGATTATTATTTTATTCTGAAACATTTCAGCTTGTCAGAAGAGAAAGGTTTTGGTTTAGACTTAAGCTTTGTTAGCTTAGAGAAAGTGCCATTGATGGTAAGCGAGTACGATAATGTGGAATTGGTTAGATTGAAATAAAATAGGAGTAAATTGAGTGTGATTACCGAGCAAAAGTTATTTGAAAAACAGAGCTTTAAGATGAAGCCGTTGCCGAAAGGCGAGTACGACGAATGTTTGTTTAAAAACTGCGATTTTTCTGATACGGATTTGTTTGCGATTGACTTTGTGAACTGTCAGTTTATAGATTGTAACTTGAGCTTAGCAAATATTGCGAAGGCATCGTTTAAAGATGTCAAGTTTGAAGGGTGTAAACTATTGGGTTTGCATTTTGATTATTGCAACAACTTTTTGTTTTCTGTAAGCTTCAAAAACTGCAATCTAAATCTTTCGTCTTTTTATCGACTTAAATTGAAAAGCACCACGTTTGAATCTTGTAGTTTAAAAGAAGTCGATTTTGAAGCTTCAGACTTAAGTCAGTCGAAGTTTACAGACTGCGATTTGTCCGATGCCAAGTTTGACCAAACTAATTTGGAGAAAGTAGATTTTACCACCGCGTTCAATTACAGCTTGAATCCTGAAACAAATAGAATTAAGAAAGCAAAGTTTTCTACAGCTGGTTTAGCCGGTTTGTTAACGCAGTATGATATATTAGTTGAAGGCTAAAAGCAAAATATTAGAAACTGCTTCATTTACATAGCCTCCATCAACTATTTTCACAAATAATCAGATTAATTATTCTGTTCTACAGGTTTTAGCACAAGCCTTGTATGGTTTGCTTTGCCTTATAGATAATTCTACCCATTAATTTCTCTTCTAATTTTTGATGTTCGCCAAAATTTAAGTGTTTTTGGTAGATGTTCGCTCGCCTTTATAAATTTTCATTCTTTTTGCTGAAAAACCTGATCTGTTTATTTATTTTATTAGTCATTTGCCTATTTATTAGGATTTTTTTATGATTTATAGCACATATAGTTACAGTATATTACAATTTTTTATCTTTATTAGTGACAATTTCGACGTTTTTAATTGTTATTTCGTTAAAAATCAAATTTTATAAATGGAATTTTATCAAAAAAGCATTATTGATAGCCTGTTTATTTTGAATACTTAAAAAAGTGAAGCATTTATGTAGTTATTTCTGCTGTTTTGTTTGTGTTTTCGTACTTTTATAAAGTAAAACAAGGAAAAATTTTGTCTTTTACAGATAAGGACTAATTTTTAATTGGTTTTTGGTTAATAGTAGAGGTAAAGTTGCAGCAATTACTGAAATGGCAAAAAAAAACGTAGTAATAATAGGAAATGGCATGGTTGGCCATAAGTTTTGCGAAAAACTAGTGTCAAAATCTGACAACTTTCAACTAATCGTATTCGGCGAGGAACCACGAATAGCTTACGATCGAGTTCACCTCAGTTCTTACTTTGATGGAAAAACTGTAGAAGATTTAAGTTTGTCTACAAAAGATTGGTATTGCGAAAATAACATTCAACTTTTCTTAGGAGACGCAGTAACTGAGGTTAATCGCTCAGAAAAAGTTGTGCATACACAAAGTGGCAAAGCTCAGGCTTATGATTACCTAATCATTGCGACAGGTTCTGCGCCATTTGTGCCAAACATTCCCGGAGTAGAAAAAGAAGGAGTTTTTGTTTATCGTACCATAGAGGATTTAGATAAAATGAAAGCTCACGCGTCAAAATGCACTTCAGGTGCGGTAATGGGCGGCGGATTATTAGGCTTGGAAGCTGGCAAGGCATTGCTGGATTTAGGGATCAAAGAAACACATATTGTTGAGTTTGCATCGCGTTTAATGCCAAGGCAAATTGATGATGCGGGTAGTAAACTTTTGCAGGGAAAATTAGCACAGTTAAATCTAACTGTGCATCTAAATAAAAATACTTCATCAATTTTAGGGGAAGGCGAAATCACAGGTCTGGCCTTCGCCGATGGAAGCGAATTAGCTTTGGATATGCTAGTTATTTCTGCCGGTATTCGCCCAAGAGATGAAGTAGCAAGACTTTGCGGTTTAGAAGTAAGTTCAAGAGGCGGTATTGTGGTCAACGAATTTATGCAGACCAGTGACGAGTCTGTTTTCGCAATCGGGGAATGCGCTTTATTCAATAGCATGATTTACGGTTTGGTTGCGCCGGGTTACGAAATGGCCGAAGTTGCAGCTTCGTTCCTTTGTAACGACGATAAAAAGTTTAAAAGCTTTGACATGAGCACCAAACTTAAATTAATAGGTGTTGATGTAGCAAGTTTTGGCGATGCTTTTATCTCTGAGCCAGATTGTACCTCTATTATTTTTGAAGATACCCACAAAGGCATTTATAAAAGAATAAACATTACCAATGACGGTAAGCAATTGTTGGGCGGTATTTTAATTGGCGATGCAGATGCTTACAACATGCTTTTGCAAACCGTCAATAATAAAATTGTACTTCCGCCAAACCCCGAAGATTTAATTTTGGGTGCAAGAGGTGGCGAGGCTGGTGCAAGTGCAAGCGTAATGGGTTTGCCAGATGATGCTTTGATTTGTTCTTGTGAGGCAGTAACCAAAGGTGATATATGCTGTGCCGTTATTGATCAGGATCTGAAAACTTTTGATGAGGTAAAAAAATGTACTAAAGCAGGTTCTGGCTGTGGTGGATGTACACCAATGGTTAAAGATTTAATCAACGGTACGCTAACAGAAAATGGCATGTACATCAAAAATGTTTTGTGCGAGCATTTTGATTATTCAAGACAGGAATTGCTTGATTTAATCAAGATGAACAAAATAGAAACCTACGACCAAGTGCTAGATACTTTTGGCAAGGGCGATGGTTGCGAAGTTTGTAAGCCTGCGGTGGCAAGCATTTTGGCCAGTTTATGGAATGATTTAATCCTGAAACAAGATACCATCCAAGATAGTAACGATAGGTTTTTGGCAAACATTCAAAAAGGCGGAACTTATTCTGTAGTACCAAGAATCCCGGGAGGAGAAATTACGCCAGATAAGCTGATTGTGATTGGCCAGGTGGCAAAGGATTTTAACCTCTACACCAAAATAACCGGCGGGCAACGCATTGATCTTTTTGGTGCCCACTTGGTTGATTTGCCTGTAATTTGGGGAAGATTGATTGATGCAGGTTTTGAAAGTGGACACGCGTACGGTAAATCTTTACGTACGGTAAAAAGTTGCGTAGGAAGCACTTGGTGCAGGTTTGGCTTGCATGACAGCGTGAGTTTCGCCATTGAAATTGAAAATAGGTATAAAGGCTTACGCTCGCCACATAAACTAAAAGGTGGTGTTTCGGGCTGTATCCGCGAGTGTGCAGAAGCAAAATCAAAAGATTTCGGAATCATCGCTACAGAAAAAGGTTGGAATTTATACATCTGTGGCAACGGTGGCTCAAAACCTCAACATGCAGAACTTTTAGCATCAGATATCGATAACGAAACCTGTGTGAAATACCTTGATCGGTTTTTAATGTTCTACATCAGAACTGCGGATCCTTTATCGCGTACAGCCACTTGGTTAAACAAAATGGATGGTGGAATGGCTTATCTAAGAAACGTAGTTGTTAACGACAGTTTGGGCATTGCCGAGGAACTGGAAGAAGCGATGAAATACCAAGTAAGTACTTACGCTTGCGAATGGAAAGCTGCGATAGAAAATCCAGAGATGAGAAAAAGATTCAGTCATTTCATCAATGCGCCAGAAGAAAAAGATCCAACTGTGAAGTTTGAAACCATGCGAGATCAGGTAAAAGCAGAGACTTGGTAACGCTATAAGTTCATTAGTAGGAGAGTTCATTAGTGTAAAAAAAAGTTCATTAGTCATTTTGCTCGTAAAATGGAATCAAACCGATACGAGTTCCCGATATGACTAATGAACCAATTACTAATGAACTAATCATGAATAATTCAACTAATTAAAAATATAAAGCCATGAGTGAAATAATAATATTAGACCACGAAATCGAGAAATTGCAGAGTGCAGAAGACTTGTTTTTTGCTTGCTACTCAGATGATGTTCCGCAAAATGGAGGTGTTTGTGTAAAATACCAAGACGAACAAATAGCGATTTTTAATTTTACACGCCGTGGCGAATGGTATGCTACACAAAATATGTGTCCGCATAAACAACAAATGGCACTTTCCCGTGGAATGATTGGTAGTTCTGGCGAAGACTGCGAGCCAAAAATTGCTTGTCCGTTTCATAAAAAATCTTTTTCCTTGAAAACGGGAGATTGCTTGACAGGAGAGGGTTATAAAATTAAAACTTATCCGGTTACGGTTGTGGACGGAAAAGTTTTTATTGAAATAAAGAGTATCGCTTTCGAGATGTCTGCTTAGTGCAGGCATCTTTGCTTTCTTTAGCCAAATACTTTGGTAGCAATGACCGTTTTTAGCAAGGGGTCTTTTAATTGCGAAAATAAATTTTAGCTTTTTTAATTCGACGTTATTGGCAAAAAGAGCTATTCTTCCTTTTTAGCAAGGTCAATCAGTTTGTCTTCATTTAATATGGAAATCTTTCTTTTGTCTACTTTCAGGATTTTTTCTTCGATCAAATCACTCAAAATCCTAAACAGTGTTTCGTAGGTCGCTCCAATATAAGAAGCAAAATCTTGTTTAGAAAGCTCAAGTATCAAAACACCTTCTTCTGTAGTTCCAAAGCTCTCTTTAAAAGAAAGTAATGCGCTGGCTATCCTCCCTTTTACAGACATGTGCGCTATATTCCTCATTTTTCGTTCTGACTCCTGAAGCTCATCTGCAAAGAACATCATGAGTTGATACGCAAAACCCGGATTTACTTTTAAAGTGCTATTGAAAAAATCTAATGATACGTAGGCAAGTGCGCCATTTTCTAATGCAGTTGCAGACATTGGGTAGGTTTTGTCGCTGCTACTCAATCCTCTATGCCCCAATATAGACCCTCCTGTAGCAAATCTTAAAATAAGTTCCTTATCTCCCCATTTCTTATGAACTTTTACGTTTCCAGCATAAACAAAATACATTCCTTCCACCAAGTCGCCTTCCTTAAATAGGAGCTCGCCTTTTTTAAACTCAAACACTTTCTTGTTGGCTTCTATGGCGGGCAACCATTCTTTAATGCAGTTTTTGCTTAAATAGCAATTTTGTAACGGATAATCTTTCTTGCTCTGCTTCATAATCCTATTTAGTAAAATAATTCTTCTATAATTTGAATTTATGCCTAAATCTAATCAATAAAATATATAATATTTTGTAATTTTTAACATAATGAATAAAATATAAGAGTTTTGGCATAAAATATTAGGTATTTTTCTAAAATTTACATAAAATATATAAGTTATATAAGATTTTAATATTGCAATTTTTATAAAAAGATCAATATATGAGTTTTAAAATTTAGTATTTTGTTTATAAAAAGCGATAATTTTAATATTAATCACATTAATTACTCTATTTTCTAAAAAAAATATACGGTTTATCCAATATTAGATATATTTATATCAGCAAAACAGATGAAAATGACGTCAAAAAATCAAAGTTAAAGCAAAATTAAAAACCCCACTCAGATTGCAGTCTGAAATGGGGTCAATTAGTCTCAAATCGTTCAACTTAAAACTTATCAAATGTATCGAAAATTTAAACTCCCACGAATTTTCCTGATTTTTTTAATTTCAGGACTTACCGTTAACACTGCTAAAGCTCAATTCTCACTAAGCGGAGAAATCAGACCAAGAGCAGAATTCCGTAACGGATTTAAAACCCTCAACACTTCGTCAAGCTCACCAGCCTTTTTTGTTGAACAGCGCACCCGTCTTAATTTTGGCTATACCAAAGAGAAGCTAAGTTTTAAAGTTTCTGTGCAAGATATTAGAACTTGGGGCGCCACCGCACAAATTTACAAATCGGACCCTGCTCTTTTTAATGTTTTTGAAGCTTATGGCGAATATCGATTTGATAAAAAATGGTCAATGAAAATTGGTCGCCAAGGCTTAAATTATGATAACGAACGCTTTTTAGGGGTTTTAGATTGGGCACAGCAAAGCCGTAGTCATGATGTGCTTAAGTTTACTTATAAAGATTCTTTAGGTTTTACAATGGATGCCGGTGCTGCGTTTAACCAGAACATTGGAGTGGAACCTACAAAATTGAACAGTACCTTTTATAACGGCACAGCTAATTATAAAACCATGCAATACTTATGGATGCATAAAGATTATAAAGGCGGAAAACTGTCTTTCTTGTTCTTGAACGATGGTCGCCAAAAAGCAGACTCTACCACTGCATTTAAGCAAACATTTGGTTTGTATGCCGAACAAAAAGTTGGGCAACTTGCTTTACACGAAGAAGCTTTTTACCAAACTGGGAAAACCACCGCTAGTAAAGATGTAAGTGCTTATTTGTTGTCTTTTAGTGTGGCATTACCAAAAGCGTTCGCAAGTCCAGAATTAGGTGCAGACTATTTATCAGGAACTAAATCAACATCCACAAAAGAAAATGCTTTTGATCCAGCCTTTGGTACAAACCATAAATTCTACGGTTATATGGATTATTTTTATGTCGGTAATGGTTTTGGGCAAGGTGGCAGAACCACCGGTTTAATAGATATTTACTTAAACACCAAGTTTAAGACCGGCAAAAAATCACTGATTCTTTTAAACATTCATCAGTTCAACACACCAGTTGATGTTTTCGCCGGCACTACCAAGCTTTCAAGTTCTTTAGGTCAAGAGGTTGATGCGGTATATAACTTAAATGTGTATCCGGGTGTAAACTTTAAGGTAGGCTATTCTCACCTGTTTTCTACAAAAACAATGGATGCTATAAAAGGCGTAACTAACAAAGGTCCAAATAATTGGGCTTGGTCAATGATAACTTTTTCTCCAACATTTTTGTAAAATGCTAACACTTTTAAATCAACGTAAAATGAAAAAACTTAATACATTAAAACTAGCAGCTAAATACGTCTCTTTAGCTTCATTTGCATTGTTTGCAATATTATCAATCAAAGGTTGCGGTGGTTCATCAACCAAAACCGCATCAGAAACCGCCGACTCTTCCGCAACAATGCCAGAAGAAGTAGAAAAACCTGAATTAACCTTGGGTTTTATCAAATTAACAGATATGGCACCTTTGGCCATCGCCAAAGAAAAAGGTTTTTTTGAAGATGAGGGTTTATACGTAACCTTAGAATCTCAGGCAAACTGGAAAGCCATTTTGGACAGAGTGATCTCTGGCGAATTAGACGGAGCGCACATGCTTGCCGGCCAGCCTATTGGTGCAACCATCGGTATTGGTACAAAAGCCGAAATTGTTACGCCATTAAGTATGGATTTAAACGGCAACGGCATCACGGTTTCCAATGAAGTCTGGGCTAAAATGAAGAAAAACATCCCCATGGAAAACGGAAAACCAGTGCACCCAATTAAAGCAGATGCTTTAGCCCCGGTAGTTGCCGAATTTAAAAAACAGGGCAAGCCATTTAAAATGGGAATGGTATTTCCGGTATCAACCCATAATTACGAATTGCGTTACTGGTTGGCGGCTGCGGGTTTATCGCCAGGATATTATACCAAAGGCGATATTACCGGAACCAATAATGCCGATGTTTTACTTTCGGTAACGCCGCCACCACAAATGCCTTCAACTTTAGAAGCCGGTACCATAAACGGTTATTGCGTTGGCGAACCTTGGAACCAGCAAGCGGTTTTTAAAGGAATTGGCGTACCTGTAGTTACCGATTATGAGATCTGGAAAAACAATCCCGAAAAGGTATTTGGTGTAAGTAAAGCTTGGGCAGATAAAAACCCGAAAACGCTTGTCGCGTTAACAAAGGCCTTAATTAGAGCTTGCCAATGGCTAGATGCGGATAACGGCGGAAACAGAAAAGAAGCGGTTGAGATCATCTCGAAACCAGAATATGTAGGTGCAGATAAAGAGGTAATTGCAAACAGCATGACCGGTACTTTCGAGTACGAAAAAGGCGATAAACGCTCTTTACCAGACTTCAATGTATTCTTCAATCACAATGCAACTTATCCTTTTTATAGCGATTGTATTTGGTACTTATCTCAAATGAGAAGATGGGGACAAATAGATGAAACCAAAGCTAATGATTGGTATATCAGCGTTGCAAAAAGTGTTTACCTGCCAGATGTTTGGTTGAAAGCGGCAAAAGCTTTGGTTGCAGAAGGTAAACTTAAAGAAGAATTTATCCCACAAACAGACGGGTTCAAACCTGTAACTAACGAGTTTATCGACGGTATCAGTTACAACGGCAAAGACCCTGCAGGTTATTTGAAACAATTTAAAGTTGGTTTAAAATAAGTATTTGGGCGTTTAAACACGCTATACACTCATACGGCTCGGGGCATTAGGCACAGGCCGGTATCCGTTTCTATCGTTAACGCACAAGGTTGAAATGGAATGAGTAATTCCCTTTTAAATATCAAAAAAATCAGAGATGCAGCCTGCATCTCTGATTTATAAAACAATCAAATATGAAAACAGCAGCATTAAAACTCATGAATCAATCAGGACTGAAATCTACATTTTCATTCAAGGCCGTAAACTTTAAACCTACGTTTAACTTAAAAAACTTCTCAAAAAGTTTTTTGATCCCGCTTACGGCAATTCTATTATTTCTGTTTTTTTGGGATTTCACCGCCAGTAAGATTGATACCAGTTTAGGGAAATTGCCCGGGCCAGTTTTAGTTTGGAAACAAGCAGGCGTACTTTGGCAACAACACAGAGCCGAACGGGTAAAGGCTGATGCCTTCTATGAAAGACAAGCAATAAGAAACGAAGAAAAAATAGCGACCTATCCAAACGCAACCATCACAACTGTTGGTTATACTGGCAAACCAACTTATATAGACCAAATTTTTACTAGTTTAAAAACGGTTTTCTTCGGGTTTATAGTGGCGTCACTCATCGCATTGCCCTTAGGGATTATGGCGGGTTATAGCAAAACATTTATGAGTGCAATTAGTCCGTTTATACAAATTTTTAAGCCCGTTTCTCCTCTGGCGTGGTTGCCCGTAGTTACCATGATTGTGAGTGCGGTTTATGCCACCAATGACGGGTGGCTAACTAAATCATTCATTATTTCGGCAATTACGGTTTCGCTCTGTTCTTTGTGGGCAACTCTAATCAACACGGCCTTGGGCGTTTCTTCAGTAAATGTAGATTATATTAATGTGGCAAAAGTTTTAAAATTATCGCCACTTAAAAAAACCTTTAAAGTAGTATTGCCAGCTACGCTTCCGTTGATTTTTACTGGTTTGCGTATCTCTTTAAGTGTGGGGTGGATGGTTTTGATTGCTGCAGAAATGCTGTCGCAAAACCCCGGTTTAGGAAAGTTTGTTTGGGACGAATTTCAGAACGGTAGTAGCCAATCTTTAGCTAAAATAATGGTGGCTGTTTTTACAGTAGGGATTATTGGTTTTATACTAGACCGCGTAATGTTGATGCTACAAAAAGCAGTAAGTTTTGACTAACGATAAAATTTAGAAATTATGGCAATTTTAGAAATAAGAAACGTTTGCAAAAGTTTTGGAACCGGAAAAAATAAAGTAGAGGTTTTAAAAAACATCAACCTTAAAATAGAAGAGGGCGAATTTGTAGCGATTGTAGGTTTTACAGGTAGCGGAAAAACAACACTTATTAAAATGCTAGCCGGATTGTTGACGCCAGATAGTGGCGAGATTTTGTACAAAGGCGAACCTGTTAATGGCCCCGATAAAGAACGAGGGATTGTTTTTCAAAATTATTCTTTACTGCCTTGGTTAAGTGTTGAAGAAAATGTTGGGTTGGCGGTAGATCAGGTTTATCCAAAATGGAGTAAAAAGCAAAAAAAGGAGCACATCGAAAAATATATTGATATGGTTAACCTTTTACCTGCAATCAATAAAAAACCTTCAGAATTATCTGGCGGAATGCGACAAAGGGTTGCGGTAGCCAGAACGTTGGCCATGAACCCAGAGCTGTTGCTAATGGATGAGCCATTAAGTGCTTTGGACGCGTTAACCCGCGGAACTTTGCAAGAAGAAATCATCAATATTTGGGATAAAGAAAAAACCACTGCATTGTTGATTACCAATGATGTGGACGAAGGCATTTTGATGGCCGATAGAATTATCCCGTTGACTTTAGGCCCATCGGCAACTTTAGGTCCAGAGTTTAACATCAATATAGCCAGGCCGAGAGATAAAACTGCGCTAAACTCCGATGATAATTTTAAACACACCCGAACCAAAATATTAGAATATTTATTGGATTTAGGAGTCGAGCTTAAAGGCACAGAAACGCATAAATATCATCTACCTGATTTAAAACCAATAAATCTTGGTCAAAAAAATAAGCAAACCTTAACCGTTTAAATGTTGATGCCATGATAGATCTACTAGAAGATAAAAAAATAGCGGTAAAAGATGATTTAGCGGAAATAATGCTGGACATTAAAAACCTAAAGAAAATATACCCTACACCAAAAGGAGATTTTACCGTGTTAGACGGATTGAATTTGCAGGTGTTCAAAGAAGAGTTTATTTCAATAATTGGACACTCTGGTTGCGGAAAATCGACTTTATTGTCCATGATTGCAGGTTTGAACCCAATTTCTGGCGGCGAGATTTTGTTGGAGGGAAACCCAATTACAGAACCAGGCCCAGATAGGGGAGTGGTTTTTCAGTCGCCAAGTTTGCTGCCTTGGTTAACCGCGTTAGAAAACGTTCTGTTGGGCGTAGATCAGGTTTTTCCTCACGGAACCAAAAAAGAAAGAAAAGATATTTGTAAATATTATTTAGATAAAGTAGGACTTGCAGATTCTTTTGATACCAAAGCCAAAGATTTATCTCAGGGGATGCAACAAAGAGTTGGTATTGCGAGAGCTTTTGCCTTAAAACCAAAAATACTGTTATTGGATGAACCATTTGGAATGCTGGATTCATTAACCAGGGCAGAACTGCAAGAAGTGCTAATTGATGTGTGGAATGCGGAAAAAATAACAGCTGTGATGATCACTCACGATGTAGACGAATCGATATTTCTTGCAGACCGAGTGATTATGATGACCTCGGGACCTCGAGCTCAGATCGGCGATATATTGCATATTCCGCTAGAAAGACCTCGTGTCCATAGAGAGGTTTTAGAGCATGAGGATTATTATAAATACAGAGCTCATTTGATCAATTTCTTAGAGCATTAGTCCATTAAATTTGATTTATTTTTTAAATTATATTGGTAATTTTTAGTGATCATGATGATTACTATCATAAAAATTAGATATTCTCCATATTTTTCTACTTGTAATTAGTATTTATGTCTAGTATTTTAAGAAAAAATGAAAATAAATCGACTATATTTTATAAAGCTTTAAAATTTTAGCAAAATATTTGGTTACAATATTGTTAAAATCATATTAATTGCATCGTTGTCTGTTTTTTGTTGACAAAAACCATATTATAAATTACTTTTATGACTTAGTTACAAAGAAAAATTATCAAAAGGTTAATGATTATTTGGAGTTAATCAAAGTTCACTGAAAACAGCGTGTCATTCTGGTGGAAAAACTCAACAAAATACATTTACACTTATAGTTATGCAAGAATCAACCAGCCCACTTACTAAACTCAACATCTTTTCTTTTAAAGGAGTGCAAATGCGCACCTTCCACATTACGTGGCTCATGTTTTTTGTCTGCTTTTTTGGATGGTTTGGTTTAGCGCCATTAATGCCAACAATAAGAGAAGAGCTCAATTTAAGTAAAGCACAAGTAGGGAACATTATCATAGCCTCTGTTGCGGCCACTATTATCGCTAGGTTGATTATAGGCAAATTGTGTGATATTTTTGGTCCGCGTAAATCAGCTGTTTGGTTGTTGATTATTGGTTCTTTCCCAGTAATGTTGGTTGGTTTAGCTAACAGCTACGAAAGCTTTCTAATGTTTAGGCTGGCTATCGGTGTTATCGGTGCTTCCTTCGTAATCACTCAATACCATACTTCCATGATGTTTGCGCCAAACATTAAAGGGACAGCAAACGCTGTAACAGGCGGCTGGGGAAATTTGGGCGGTGGAGTTACCAACATGGTAATGCCTTTAATTTTTGCCGCCATTGTAGGTTTTGGCTATACATCTGCAGAAGCTTGGCGTTATGCCATGATTATCCCCGGTGTAATGATGTGGTTTACTGCAATTATTTATTGGAAATACACAAAAGATACCCCTAAAGGTAATTTTGATGAAATAGGGCACTCTAAAAAAGAAGCGCAAAAAACAGATTGGTCTGTGTTGGCAGATTGGCGAGTTTGGGCTTTAACGCTCGCTTACGCCATGTGTTTTGGTATGGAAATAACTTTTGACAACGTTGCAGCCTTACACTTTGTAGATACTTTTGGACTTTCGCAGGCAAATGCCGGATTTTGGGCCGGTGTTTTTGGCTTGATGAATCTTTTCGCAAGAGCTTTGGGAGGTATAGTTTCAGATAATGTGGGAGTTAAGTTTGGGATGAAGGGCAAGGGAATGTTGCTAGCATTAATGTTGTTGTTAGAAGGATGCGGGTTGATTCTTTTTGCACACGCTGGCTCGTTTGTTTTTGCCATTATTTCCATGCTTACTTTCGCATTGTTTTTAAAAATGTCTAACGGGGCAACTTACGGCATTGTGCCTTTTGTTAACGAAAAAAACGTGGGCTTAATCAGCGGTATTGTAGGCGCCGGTGGAAACTTGGGAGGCATGGCTTTGGGTTTCCTGTTCAAAGCAGAATCTATTTCTTACGTACAAGCTTTTGAGTACATCGGTTATGTGATCATAGCAGTTTCCGTCATCATATTTATTACCCGTTTCACCGCGAAAGGGGAGGAAGAGCCTGATGAAAATTTGAATTATAACCTTACAGAATAACGTTGCGTTGTTGCTTAGCTCCGCCAACTAGCTTTAAGCCTTGAGCTTTTTGCTTTAAGCCTTCATACCTTTTAACATTTAATGCTGATGCCAAAGAAGAAAATACAAAACGAATTTCCGTCCACCTGCTGTTACTGCGGCGTGGGCTGTGGCGTATTGGTCAGCAAGGAAAAAAGTGGCGACTTAACGTTAAAAGGAGATACCAACCACCCGTCAAACAAAGGGTTGCTTTGCAGTAAAGGACTAAATTTGCATTACACCGTTAATGATAAATCAGACCGATTGACGCATCCGCAAATGCGGTATAACAAAAATATGCCTTTGCAAAATGTAAGTTGGGACGAAGCTTTGGACAGAACCGCTGCCGTTTTTAAAACTTTCATCAATAAATACGGACCAGATTCTGTGGCTTTTTATGTTTCTGGGCAGTGCCTTACCGAGGAATATTATGTGGTAAATAAGTTGATGAAAGGCTTTATCGGCAGCAATAATATTGACACCAATTCGCGTTTATGCATGAGCAGTGCGGTTGTGGGCTACAAAATGTCTTTGGGCGAGGACAGTGTTCCTTTGAGTTATGATGATATTGAACTGGCAGATTGTTTTTACGTTACGGGCGCAAATCCGGCTTGGTGTCATCCAATTTTATGGAGAAGGGTAGAGGCTCACAAAGCGGCAAATCCCGATACTAAAATCATAGTGGTTGATCCACGAGTTACCGATACTTGCTCCATCGCCGATTTACATTTACAGCTCAATCCCGGTACGGATGTTACTTTAAACCACGCTATTGGCAGGTGCTTGATAGAAAACGGCGATATAGACTTCAAATTTATTGAAAACCATACCGAAGGATTTAAAAAATATCAAGACGTTGTTTTTTCTAAAACTTTAGAAGAGTCGGCTCAAATTTGTGGTTTGGCTGTGGCCGATATAAAACAGGCAGCAACCTACATTGCCGAATCAAAGGGTTACATCAGCATGTGGACAATGGGTTTAAACCAAAGTGCCATGGGTGTGGATAAAAACCTAAGCCTAATTAACCTTCATTTAATAACCGGAAAAATTGGCAAGGCTGGTTCTGGGCCACTTTCGTTAACTGGGCAGCCAAATGCGATGGGCGGGAGAGAAGTTGGTGGTCTGTCAAATATGCTGGCGGCGCACAAAAATTTGGATAATCCTGTGCATCGGAAAGAAGTTCAGGATTTTTGGGGAGGTATAGCAATCAATCCAAAACCGGGCTTGGCTGCAACAGAAATGTTTGAAGAATTGGAAAGCGGCAAGCTAAAGGCCATTTGGATTATGTGTACCAATCCTTTGTTGAGTTTGCCTAACGTTCGTCAGGCGGAAGCAGCATTAAAGAAAGCGAAATATGTGGTGGTGCAAGAAATCAGTAATAAATCAGAGTGTTTGGCTTACGCCGATGTGATTTTGCCTGCTGCCGGATGGGCAGAGAAAGAAGGCACTATGACTAATTCTGAGCGAAGAATTACTTACCTGCCAAAAATATTAGATGCGCCGGGAATTGCTTTGCCCGATGCGGAGATCATCTGTAAATTTGCCCAAAAAATGGGTTTTGCAGGTTTTGATTATAAAAACCAAGAAGCGATTTTTCTGGAGCATGGGCGTTTAACAGAAGGTACAAACATCAATATCAACGGTTTAACTTATGCCATTCTAAAAGAAAAACGTACTATACAATGGCCTTATTTAAAAAAAGAAAATAAAGGAACGGAGCGACTTTTCACCGATCATCAGTTTTATACTTTGTCAAAAAAAGCGAATATTTCTGCGGTTGAAGATGTTTTTAAAAGCGAAAGACCAACAGAAGATTTTCCTTTTATTTTAACGAACGGCAGAATTAGAGATCAATGGCATACCCGTTCAAAAACTGGGAAAGTAGCTAAACTTAATCAGCACATCAAACAGGCATTTTTAGAGATTCATCAAAAAGATGCAGAACGTTTAGGCTTGGCAGAAGATGAAGTTGCAGTTATAAAATCTAAATGGGGCGAGGTACGTGTAAAAGCTAAAATAACCGATGGTATTAAACCGGGGGTAGTTTTTTTACCGATGCACTATGGCAAAATCCTCGGTAATGATTTAAACCGAGTGAACAATGTAACCAGTCCGTTGGTAGATTCCATTTCAAAAGAACCGGATTTTAAATATTGTGCGGTACAAGTTACAAAATACAAAAAACCTAAACAGCGGATTGTAATTGTGGGTTCTGGCGCAGGTTCTTTTGGGTTCGTGAAAGCCTATCGAGAAATGAATACGGAAGATGAAATCATTGTTTTTAGCAAAGAGAACCTGCCGTTTTATAACCGCGTAATGTTGCCAGATTACATCAGCGGAGAGCAAAAATGGGAACAACTGGTAAAAATGACTGATGAGGAAGAACCAGCTTATAATATTTGGTTTAAAAGAGGCATCGGCATAACAAAAATTGACCGTGAAAATAAGTTTGTGGTGGACGATTTCGGCGCAAAAACCGATTACGATGTATTGATTTTAGCCACTGGCAGCCGGGCAACCATCCCAAAAAACGTCCCTAAACTGCCAGGCATTTTCTCCATGCGTAGTCGTAAAGATGCCGACGATTTTAAAAAGCATTTGCCCAAAGAAAGTCATGTATTGATTATAGGTGGTGGACTTTTAGGGTTGGAAATGGCTGCTTCGTTAAGGGAATTAGGAGTGCAAATTACCATTGTACAGCGTATTTCAAGGTTTTTAAGTCGGCAGTTAGATGCGCTTGGTAGCCAGCTTTTGCATGAAGAGATGGTGGATCAAGGTTGCGATATTTATTACGATGATGAGGTCGAGCTTTTTTACGGTCGCTCCAAATTGACGGGAGTAGGTTTACGAAGCGGAAGAAAAATAGATTGCGATGCTGTGATTTTAGCCATTGGTACTACTCCAAATATTGAGCTGGCAAAAGAATGTGGATTGGATTGCAAAAGAGGAGTTTCGGTTGATGAACGTTTGCAAACCAGTGATGAAAACATTTTTGCGATAGGGGAGATTGCTGAATTTAAAGGTACTTTATATGGAATAACCGCTGCCGCAGAACAACAGGCAGAGGTGGTTGCAAAGTATTTACATGGAGATATCGCCAGTGTTTACGGTGGCAGCACTTTTATGAACATCATCAAAATACATGGTTTTGATTTGTGCAGCATCGGCATCCCCGAATGCCCAAACGATGAGTACGAGGAAATTGTTTTTATAGATAAAGCCAAACGTTATTACAAAAAGTGCATTATCCATAAAGATAAACTGGTGGGCACCATTTTAATTGGCGATAAAGGCGAGTTTCAGGAATACAGAGAACTTATTTCTAAAAAGATAGAGCTCAATGACAAACGTTTACAACTATTAAGGAGCGGCAAACCGCCAGAGCCTGTAATAGGTAAGTTGGTTTGTAGCTGTAACAACGTGGGTGTTGGTAATATTGAAGCCTCCATACAAAGCGGATGCAAAACTTTAAATTCAATTTGCGATAAAACGGGTGCTGCTACCGGCTGCGGTTCTTGCAAACCAGAAGTGAAAAGGATTATGGAGGCGAATTTAGAAGTTCTTTTATTAAAAGCAGTGTAATGGGGAGCGAAGCAACAAAACATTTAATAAAAATAAATTTGCCCGGTGGCATTGTTTATCCTGGCGATTTATTGGAGATTTTGGCGATTGCGAAAGAAAGTGGTGTAAAATCGATTAGGTTTGGCAACCGGCAACAATTAATTTTTTGGGTAAATAGCGCAAAGCTCGAGGATTTGGAACATTCTTTTTTTACAGCAGATATTGCTTACGAAGTAGATGGAGACGAACACCCAAACTTAATGAGCTCTTACGTTACCGAAGAAATTTTGAATGCTTCAAACTGGTTGAGGGAAGGGGTGTATAAAGATATTTTAAATGCGTTTAACCATCGGCCAAAACTAAAGATAAACATTGTTGACCATGCCCAAAATTTAATTCCTTTTTTTACTGGGCATCTAAATTTTGTGTCATCAGAAGTTAGTAATTACTGGTTTTTGCATATTCGCTATCCACAGACCAATGAAATGTATAGTTGGCCGGCTTTGGTTTATTCAGAAGATATTCCATTGATCAGTAAACTTTTGGAAGAAAAACTTCTAGATCAATCTGCCCATGAAGAAATTAAGGTCGAGGGTTT
>JBBSTQ010000019.1:0-17350 GCA_038235745.1 Sphingobacteriales bacterium | reverse complement strand
TCCAAGGAGCTGTCCATGAAACTAATAATCGAGCATTGGAAGATGTGTTTTTACGATAAGTATTTGCCCAAGCATCAATAATAGAAAGTGCCTTTATAGCATATTTATCTTCATTAGTAAAACAATACATCAAGGCATTGCAATAAACAGCCATTCCGTCTTGCGCCTGTTGGTCACAACCTAAATTTGGAATATTGTAAGACCCGCAGTCTACAATTTCATAAGGCTTTGCTTGGTAATTAGCTGCTGAAAAAGGTGAGTTTTTTAAATCTTTAAATGCTGTTTTCCAAGGCTCTTCACCGTTTTTCAACTTTTCTTTAATAAAATCTAACTGATTTTGGCTATTTAGAATACCAGGATGCTTAAATACAAAAGTATCTTTAATAAAATCCCCTTTTAGAGCTTGAGGCTTCATTACCTGGTTTGATTTTTTGGCTACACAATTAATCAATAACATGCTGGTAATCATGAAGACGTAACCATACTTTACTTTCATTTTCATAATTTCAACGCGTTATTCACAAATAAATATGGATTAATAATTATCAATTAGTTAGTTTCAAATATTCACTACCTGCCATTAAAAATGCCCCTGTTCCAAAGTTTTGCCAGCTTTCTTCATCAGCTGGTTTAGGATCAAAACCGATATTTTGTACCCATCCAACTTTTCCGTTTGCTTTTTGGCATTTTAACAATCCCTCCCAAGCTTTAGTAACAACAGGTTGATACTCGGATCTGCTTAAAAGTCCATTATTAACTCCCCAACCTAAAGCGTATGTAAAAAATCCACTGCCACTAACTTCGCCATGATTAAAAGATTCTGGAGACAATAAACTGGTTTTCCATAAGCCATCATCTTGTTGTAAACCTTTAATTCGCTGAGCCATTTCTTTAAAAAGATTTTCATAAAACAGTCTAGTAGGATAGTCTTTGGGCATATTTGTTAGCATTAAGGCCAAGCCACCAATTACCCATCCATTTCCACGAGACCAAAACACTTTACTGCCATTTTTTTCTTTCATATCTGTTGAAGCTCCCGTCCATACAAACCTGCCATCTCTAGCAAAAAGATGTTCCTTTTTATCGTAAAGCATATTATAACTCTCCATGTAATACTTATCCATTTCTTTTAGATAACTATCATCATTTTCTGTTTTTGCAAAAGCAGTGATGACCGGAGGTGCCATAAATAAAGCATCTGCCCACCACCATAAAATTGTCTTCTCGTCTTTGGCATTACTTTTCCATTCGTGATCTTTATATAGATGATCTTGAACGATCTTACTTGTTGGAGCCAAATCTGCATCCTCCCCAATTGATTTTAGATAGATATAACTATAGCAAATTGCTAAATCATCTGCATGGTAATAACGCTCCCAAGGTTGATAGTTGTTTCGTTTGGCCATCGACTTTAAGGTGTTTAAATAATTGATATCGCTCGTGGCTTCATGCGCTTTTACTACTCCCGTATAGTACGCTCCATTTGTCCAGTCGGTAGGCGCTTTAGCGAAAACTGGATGTGCTTCTTGCCACTTTACGGCCTTGAGCATGGCTTCTTTTGTGTTTTGTGGCGATAAACTTTTTTGGATTTTGCAAGATTGTAAAATCAAGATCGCCAAAAATGTAACTGCGTATTTAAATGTTATTTTATGCATTTCTTAGTTATTTGTTAGTTATTTGTTTGTACTATTTTAATTGCTCTTGGTCAAACGAAAATCGGCTTTTAAGCCATCTGCTGATGAAGGGCCGACTTGAATGGTATAATCTCCTATTTCATAACCAGATTTCATATCTGCTTTGGTAAATTTTAAAATTTCTGGATTGATGGTAAAAGAAACTTGTTTAGTTTCATTAGGCCGCAACTCAATTTTCTGAAAGTTTTTCAGTTCTTTATCCGGTCGGGTAACAGACACTTTTTTTAACCGTATCTATATTTGTGTATGGCTGATCAAATAAACCCAATATAAATTTTGTACTTAAAACACGTGAAGTAGCAGCATCTATATATTTTAACAATTCAGTCTGCGTTTTAATTAAATTTGGCAACAACGCATAAGCATTATCGCCATATAAATTTACATCCATCCCTGCTTTAATTGCGATTATCGCCATATCTTCAGGTGTTTCAGCTACTTTCATAAAAGTATTTAAACGAGCAATATCATTAGCGTCGGAAACCACATAGCCTTTAAAAGCCCATTGGTTTTTGAGTACAGTTGTAAGTAAATCATAATTTGCATGACTAGCAACGCCATTTAAATCACCATGAGAAGCCATAATACCCAATGTTTTAGCTTGCTGAACAGCAGCTTTAAAAGGCGGATAAATTTCATCTATTAACGTACGTGGAGAAATTTCAATTGCCGCGAAATTTGTTCCTCCCCTAACTTGTCCGTAGCCAGCAAAATGTTTGGTTACTGCTCCTATTTGTGTGGTTTTTAAACCTTTATAGTCGCCTTGCACACCTGTTACGGCACTTACAATCATGTGCGTGGTTAGGTAAGTATCTTCTCCAAAAGCTTCACTCATTCTGCCAAACCTTGGGTCTCTAGATAAATCTGCCTCTGGCGAGTGGCACATTGTTAAACCTCTTAATCTTGCTTCCCTACCTATTATATCCCAAGTTTGATGTATTAAATCTGTATTAAATGTAGTTGCCATATTTATTGGTCGGCCAAATTTTGTACAGCCCTCTGCGTCTACACCGTTATAGGCTTCAGTAACAAACAGCGCCGGAATACCCAGTCGGTTATGGGTGATAATGTATTTTTGAAGTTGATTGTTTAGATCTGCAGCTTTTTCTGGCGTTAAAGATTTACCTGGATTTTTTATGTCGGCAATGCCGTACTTAAGCCTTTCTTTAATACCATATTTAAACGCCAATTGGTTATTTTCATCTAAGCTAATGCCTAAATTGGCATGAAAAATTTGCATTTGAGCCACTTTTTCTTCAATAGTCATTCTAGCCAATAGATCTTTTACCCTAGCATCTGTTGTGGCAGTATTGTTTTTATAAACAGGTTTACTAGACTTTGCAAAAGCTATATTTAGCAAGAATGTAATCGCTAAAAAACTCGAATAGATTTTTTTCATTCCAGAATATTTTACTCCCAATAAATCGGATAAAGATCTAAGGGCCTTAAGTTTAGTGATTAGTTATAATCGTCTAAAGTAAGTATTGCGGACTGGAAAATAATCTATAAATAGAGTAAATTAGTTTAAAGTAAGAGAGATTTTTTTTATGTAAAAATCTAGAAATCAATGATTTAAGATTTTTATAAATTTTTAAATTTCTCTTCATACATTTTTGGAGTGTAATCGAGGTGTTTTTTGAAAATTTTAGAAAAGTAGCTTTGATCCTTAAATCCTACTTTTAATGCAATCTCTGCTATGCTGTATCGGTTTTGTTCTATCATAGTTGCAGCGTACTTCATACGCATACTTAATATAAATTCATTAGGTGTTTGGTTGGTCCATGCTTTAATTTTTATGAATAGTAAAGAACGGCTAATACCCAACTCTTTTCCAAATTTATCTATCCCAAATGATTGATTAGCGATATTGTTTTTTACAATTTCAAAGGCTCTAAATCTCATACTTTCATCGAATGTATTGGTAGGTGTTAGGGAAGGCAAAAGGTTTGAGTTAAGAAATCTTTCTTTTAAACGATGATGGGTATTGATGATATTTTTGCATTTTAAAACTAACTCATTAACCTCGAACGGTTTAAATAGATAATCATCTGCGCCAGACTTTAAGCCGTCGTATTTATACACCAGAGAAGTTCTGGCAGAAAGTAAAATAAATGGAATATGGCTAGTTTTTACATCTGTTTTTATTTTTGAACAAAGCTCTAAGCCATCCATTTCCGGCATCATCATGTCACTTATTATTAAGCAAGGTTGTTTAGTTACAGCTGCCTGAAAACCTAAAAGACCATTTTCTTCTAACACAACATCATAATAATCTAAAAGGACATTTTTAATGAACATACCTACTTCCAGATTATCCTCCACCACTAAAATACATTCTCTTTCTATCTCTTCATTTGTTTCAAAGTCCATAGAAGACTCATTTTCTATAGGCTTAATAGGCGTATATAATGAAAGATCGTTTTCTTTGAAACCTAGCAGTAACTCATCTGCACTAAGATGATCTTTACCCAATGGTAAATAAGTGGTAAAATTACTGCCATTGCCCTCTTCACTAGATACCTTGATTTTTCCTTGATGTAAATCAATTACACTTTTAACAATTGCTAATCCAATTCCAGAACCATATTTAAAACCCCCATGATTTTTTTGTCCTTGTATTTCATAAAAATGATCAAATATTTTCTCTAACTCTTCAGATTTCATCCCGTCTCCACTATCTTTCACTTCAATTATTACTTCCGAAGTTGAACTAGAAACCTCTAAACTGATGTTTCCTTTTTCTGGCGTGTGCTTAAAAGCGTTAGAAAGTAAGTTGTAAAACACTTTCTCTAACTTATCAGCGTCGAAATATACTAGAATTACGTCTTCTTGAGATTTAAACAAGTAGTTGTAATTGTTGAGCTTTGCTTGTGGTTGAAAAGACAAAAAAATCTCTTTTAAAAATTCAACAATATTTCCCTCGGCAGCTTTAATTACCAATTGGTTATCTTCAAACTTCCGGAAATCTAATAACTCGTTAATTAGTTTAGTAAGTTGATCAGTGTTTTTTCTAATTGTTAATAGCGGGCTGAAATACTTATGTGGCCCCTTATAATCTTCTATTAGCTTTTGTAAAGGTCCGGAGATTAGTGTTAACGGTGTTCTAAACTCGTGTGAAACATTTGTAAAAAATTGTAATTTCTGTTTGTTTAATTGTTGCTGATTTTCAGACTCTTTGATTTCTAAATCTAGTTTGTGTTGAAGTCTTATTTTAGATTGAAAAAAGTACACATAAGCAACAAACGCACTTAAAATAATCAAAATATAAATTGAGTAAGCCCACCAAGTTTTCCAAGGTGCACTGGCTACCACAATTTCTAAACGTGTTATTTGTGATGTCTTAAATCCATCGCCGTTAGTTCCTTTAACTTCAAAAATATATTTACCCCCTTGTTGTATAGTAAACGATACTGCTGGGTTAGAGGTTAATGTCCATTTATCATCAAGTCCTTTTAATCTATATTGGTAAACTTTTTTTCCATGTAAAATATAATTTGGCATAGAAAAATTGATGGTAAAGATATTTTGATCATATTCTAACCTTAGCTTTTTTGTATCTGTTATGCTTTTTTCTAAAATACTTGTACTATCGCCAACTTTTACTGGCTTATCAAATAATTTAAAGCTTGTGATCAC
Organism: Sphingobacteriales bacterium; assembly: GCA_038235745.1. Taxonomy (GTDB): domain Bacteria; phylum Bacteroidota; class Bacteroidia; order Sphingobacteriales; family Sphingobacteriaceae; genus Pseudopedobacter. The sequence continues at coordinate 12,020 of JBBSTQ010000019.1, read as the reverse complement.
AATTTTTGGCGCAGACCTATTGATGTTTCGCAACTTGGTGGGATTAAATGTTATAACACCCGATGCACCTCCAAAATAAATACGTCCGTTTTTAGAATATAATTTGGAACCTCTTGAGAAAGCATTAGCTTCAATACCATCATTGATATTGTAAGTTTTAGCGCTTTTGTTTTCGTGGTTATATTTAATTATACCTTTATTGGTGCTTAACCAAAGTGAATTGTTTTGATCTTCAACAACAGCATTTACTATGATGTCTTTAGTTATACCTGTTTCAAGTAGCTTACCGTTTTTCACTATTAATAGTCCAAAATTCATTGTTCCCACCCAAATCCGCCCTTGTTTATCTTGAAAAATATCCTGCAAATTTATCTTTCCCACATGCTGTTTATCGGCAAAAAGCACCTCCTTAAAGTTTAAATTGCCACCATCTTGCTTTTTAAGCAAGCTTGATGTGTACAATCCTGAAGGGGTTCCTACATATAAGTTTCCGCTGTGGTCAGTTAATAAATCTCTAATGGTTTTACTTTTTGTTGAACTGGTATCGCTATCAAAATATTTAATTCTAATAAACTTATTTGAATTTGGCATCAAAAGGTTTAAGCCGTCATTTAAAGTCCCTATCCAAATTTCGCCGTTAAGGCCTTTTTCAATTGATATAATTTTATTGGAACTAATGGAGTTTTTGTCTTTTGGTAGGTGTTTGTAAACTGTATTTGCTGTTGTTTTGGTGTTATAATGGATAAGTCCAGAATTAAACGTCCCGATCCAAAGTTGATCTGTGCCAGTTAATAGCATTGTTTTAATTGCCCCAATTTTTTCATTATTATCAAGTTGATTGATATACTTGAAAGTGTTTTTTTGTGTATTAAAGACCGAAATCCCTTCTCCCTCAGTACCAAAATATATATTGTCGCCTTGGTCTTCCAGAATGGAACTCACTACCTTAAAGCCGAGCTTACTGCCTTTTCCCTCATCAATTTTAGAGAAATTAAGTTGTTTCTCATTCCAATAATTAATTCCACCGTAATAACTACCTATCCAAACAGAACCATAATTATCGGTAAATAAGAACTTAATTTTATTATCAACTAAACTTAATGGCAAATCAGGATTATGCTTGATTTGGTTGGTAACTTTAAAGGAATCTACTAGTGAAATTCCATCATAGGTGCCTACCCATAAACGACCGCCCTTATCAATAGTTAGCGCCCTTATTATGTTGCTGGTAAGGTTTTTACTGAGATGAGCAAATTTGTTGGTTTTCACATTTAAGTAATCTAAACCAGCTTGAGTACCTATCCATAAATTACTTGCTTTATCTTCTAATACAACATTTACATTATCGTTTGAAATACTATTATTGTCTGAAGCATTGTATTTAAAAGCTTTTACTTTAAATTTCTTATCCTTTATCTCAATGAATCTATGTAGTCCTCCATCTGTTCCTATCCATATTGTACCATCCGCTTTTTGGTAAAGACAATTTATACGATCAAAACTGAGAACATTCTGATGTGATATGTTGGTAAATTTTTTATTTTTTGGATTATAAATACTCAAACCTGTATTTGTTCCTAACCACATTTCTCCATTAGCCATCTGCTTAATACACCTAACAAACGTTAAAGAATCCCTATTTTTACTAACTAAAAAACGTTGTACTTTATCTAAAACTGGGTCGTATATCCAAAGTCCCTTATCTGCCCCTATCCATATTTTTCCTGCTTTGTCAATCTGGATGTCGTTTATATTGGTAACTGCTGTTAATCCATTATTTTTGCTGTTTATATCTTTTAATTCATTACCGTCAAACCTCATCAATCCTGTCGCAGTACCAAACCAAATTAAACCTTTTTTATCCTGAGCAATACAAGTAACAGAATTTAGGGAAAATTGGTCAGATGTGGAGATGTGACTAAACTTATTGACAACATAGTCTTGTGCCCAAATAGGGTTTGTTGAACCGAAACTACAGTAAAGCAGCGCACATACTAACCGCAAGAAAGTAGCATTAAACGTAAGGTCTAACTTTCTAGCAAACGAAAAACAACAATCTTTACTAAGCGGATTGATGTTATTAAAAAAGAAAATCATTTGAGCTGGTTAAGGTTCTTTACAATCGGTATCTAAAATTAAGATTTTATTTAGTTTAAATCTTATGAATGGGGAGAATTTTGATAGAAACTTAACGAGGTCAGTAGTTTTGCTACCTTAAGATGTAGCCTTTACAATCAGTAAGTATAGTTTTAGGCTCTTAAAGTAAAACAAAGCATTCAGCAATAATGAATGGTGTTAAAGTGTTTTTATTAACGAAAAAGGTTTAAAAAATAAGTGAGACCCTAAAGTCCCACTTATTTCATTTACCAACTCTAACCAATTAGAATCTTTATAAGCACTCATTTGAGAAAACAAGTGACGCAGAAAACCCGCTTGTTAAATTAATTGAATTACCAACCTGGATTTTGTGTGATATTTGTATTCTGAGAAATAACACTAATTGGAATTGGCCACAAATAATCTTTATTTTCATCAAACTTTGATGGGTAAAGTGGCGTTCTTTTTCTTACATCAATATAAGGTACACCATTAACTATTGTTGATACCACAATAGCTCTCGGGTATCTTCTAATTGCCGCAGCATCCCAACGAATGCCTAGATCTGGCTCCGCTAATATTCTACCTAGTTTCCAACGACGCAAATCATGATAACGAAAACCTTCTAAAAATAATTCCACTCGTCTTTCGCGTCTAATTTCCACCATCAAAGCAGATACTCCATCACTAGCATGGCTAGGATCCATTGGTGGGGTCATCGTCAAATATGCCGCAGGAGCTAAGCCTGCTCTTTTTCTCAACTTATTAATTGTGTTGTCCAAATCTGCCTGGTTAACAGTACCTAATACTGCTTTTGCCTCTACATAATTTAATAATGTCTCACCTAACCGTAAACATGGTGGAGAAGCGGTATGCTGATCTCTTGGCGCTGCCTCATCCGCAGCATTCCAATGCTTAACAACGTGAAAACCCGTGTTTGATTGATTTCTTGCACCCGCTTGACCAATTAGTATAGGATAAGTAGTTCTAGCATCATTTGCATAATTTAATCTAACTTGATCAGCTGGATTCAAAACACACTGTCTTAACCTTAAATCTCTATTAATAAATGTTGTTTCAATAGTATTGTCTCCTTGGTAACGTGGAGATAAAGCAATTGGTAAGCCATCGTCGCACAACACATCATCAACAAAACTTTTTGTTGCCCCGCCATTATAAGCCCAAAACAATCGTGATGCAAAATGTCCATTAGTTAGTGCTTCGTATTTTCTCCAATAAATAACCTCGGGATTGCCTACTTGGGTTGTTGATGATAGCGCATATCGATAATCATTAATAGGATTTCCGGTATCATAAAGGCTAAAACCGCCATTAGTCATCAAATCTTGAGAAGCTGTAACGCATTCATTCAACCACTTATCTGCATTAGCTAAACCATGGTATTTTCGCCAAGTACCTTCAAACAAACAGATTCTAGATTTTACAGCCAAAGCAACCCATTTGGTTACCCTGCCGGGGTTTTGTTTATTATTCCAATTAGCTGGCAAATTTGCTACGGCGTAATTTAAATCTTCCAAAACTTTATCCATAACAAAATCCCTACTATCTCTTTTGCCATAAAGTTCCTCAGAATCTATATTCAATACTTTGTCTGTGTATTGAACATCTCCAAATTTTGACACTTTTTCTCCGTAGAACCAACCTCTGAATAATCTAGCTTCGCCTTTATATCTGTTAATTACCACGGGGTTTATCTGTGCTCTATCGTAATTAGCCAATCCTACGTTAATAGCCCTAACTAAATCAAAACCTCTGTAACCTTGCTGTCTTGGCGTCTCTGGAACCTGATGAAAACCAGTTCTTACCTCAAAAAAACCACTAGCTCTACCGTGTGTTGAGGCCAAATTGTCACTATATTGATCCTCCCACCAAACACCGCCTTTAAAATTGACACCGGGTCCTTTTCCTAATCCCTGTAAAATTGGATAAACTTCGTCATCCTTTAATTTATCATACAAGCTATTATTATAGAGTTGTAAATCATTTTCTGTATTCCAAAATGTTCCATCACTTATTTCATCTAATGGAAGGCGTTCTAAAAATTTATCGTTGCATGCCGTAAATGACAAACCAGCAACTAAAATTATGTTGAATATTTTAAATTTATTTTTCATTTTCTCTGTTTTAAAGGTTAACTACTAAACCAAACGTGTAGCTTTTGAATAATGGATAATCGATTGAATTACTAAATACATATTCTGGATCAAGTGGTCTTCTGATTTTAGAAAGTTGAAACAAATTTTGGCCTCCTAAAAACATTTTTACGTTATTTAAACCAACTTTTGTAACCAAAGCTGTAGGCAAATTATAAGCTACTGTTAAATTTTTAAGCCTCACGTAAGCTGCGTTTTGTAGAAAACGAGTTTGGGGACGGAAATTTTTCCCGTCTAAAGTTGCACCTGGAAAGTAAGCATCTCTATTATCTGGTGTCCAAGTATCAGTTAACCAAGATTTATCTCCGTTTAAGGATGACCAAGGAAAAAACCACGTATAAAGCCTGTTGCTTGGCATATAATCTCTTTTACCAATCCCTTGAAAAAATAAATCAATTGAAAATCCTTTGTAGTTAACGCCGGTGTTTAATCCAAAGGAATACTGTGGATTAGAATTTCCTATACGAATAAGATCTCCAGGATCCGCAAGTGTGTTTTCTCCCTCGTTGATTTTACCATCACCATTTTGATCCACAAACTCAAGATCTCCAACCCTCCAATTATTGCCTATGCGTGATTGATCTGGTATGTTGGCTAAATCTTCTGGGGTTTGAATTATTCCCTTGGTTTCGTATCCCCAAATCTCGCCAATTTGCTGACCTACGTAATATTCTGATAAAGAACCTGTTGGGTTATCATACTTTGTGATTTTACTCGTCCAGTTAGATAGGTTAAAATCGACATGGTAGCCAAAATCCTTTGACAGTCTATCATTCCATTTTGCCGAAAATTCGAAACCTGTAGTTCTTAAATCTGCCGCATTTTCTTGTGGTGCTCGTATTCCCAAAATATCTGGATATTCTTTACGCATCAACATGTCTTTGGTGTCCCGAGTGTAAACCTCGAAAAAAGACTCTAATCTACCATCAAGCATTGCTACATCTAATCCTAAGTTTTTTGATACCACTTTCTCCCAAGTAAGAGTCGGGCTTACCAAGCCCGACATTCGAACGGTTGGTGTTTGGCCGCTATTAAAAACAAAGTTTGAGAAACTTGCAGGAAGACTAGCGATATATGGGTAAAAGTTATTACCCAGCAACTGATTACCTAAAGAACCGTAAGATCCCCTAATCTTTAGGTTATCAAGAAAATTTCTGGTATTGGTCATGAATGTTTCTTCGGAAATTCTCCAAGCAGCTGAAAATGATGGAAAAAAACCAAACCTATCTTTCGCAGGAAAACGTGAAGTGCCATCATATCTGCCGTTCGCTTCTACCAAATAACGTTCTTTATAATTGTAGTTTAATCTGTAAAACGCACCTCGTAGCGTTGCCAAGCTTCGGCCGCCCGTAAGAGTTTGCACACCGGTGGTCGCAGAAACGTCTATCACGCTTGGCGTTACAAATGTGCTACTAGTGCCACCTATTGATGAATTAGAGTCCCATTCTTGATTGTATCCAACTAAGCCTCTAAGATAGTGGTCTTTTAACTTTGGAACTGTATATTCTAAATATGAATTAAAAACATAGTATTGGTTATAATTGCGTTCCACTTCGATTCTATCAAGACCCGCTTTGCTCACTGGGTTATCTGCGGTAATGATTTGACTAATCAAGTCAAAAGAAGGTTGCGCATCCTGAATTTGTCTGTTAAAGCTATTGTAAGAAAAATCTGTGCGAAATTTCAAACCATTTAATGGCGTAGCAGTTAAGCCTGACTTTAACCATAAATCAGAATTATTATCATTAAGCCTGCCACCGTTTTCCAATTCTGGCAAGATTGTTAAACCATGCTCCCAATATTGCCCTTCGTATTTCTCGAACCCTGGAATAAGTGGCACTACGTGTGGTCTAAATGGTTCGTTTCTGATAATTCTTTTAATATCTAAAGCAGCTGGCTTATCAGAGCGTTCCATGTTTACTGTGATTTGCTGATCAAAACTTAACCATTTTTTCAGTTTATAATCTCCTTTAGCTAAAATGTTATAGCGTTGAAAATTATCATTCCCTTTATAATTTAAGTAACCATCTGTATTAAAATAACCGAATGAGGTGTAGTAACTTGCCTTATCTGTAGCTCCAGAAACTGACAAATCATATTTTTGACGAGGCGAGAAGTCACTCAACAAATCTCTTGAAAGATTTGTATTTACATAATTTTGAAACTCTCCATTTACAACTGCAAAAGGCGGATTGCCTGGTTCTGTCCAATACTTTCTTAACCCTTCAATGTAAGCTGCATCGTAAGCAGGATTGGACAGATCTCTAGATGCAATCCTATTTCTTTCGAGTGCGTATTCATAGCCATTTTCAATTGGATCTACATTAAAAATCGGTTTGTTTAACGTGAGCTGAGAACTTAGGCGAACAACCGTTTTTCCCTGCACCCCGTTTTTAGTTTCTACAAGGATTACCCCAAAGGCTGCCCTTGCACCATAAATTGCAGATGCTGCACCATCTTTTAAAATCGTTACAGACTTGATATCTTCAGGATTGATAGAATTTAAATCCATTGGCACATTATCAACTAAGATTAAAGGGGAGCCTCCATTAATAGATTCAAAACCACGAATGTTAAACGTAGGTGGTTTTGACGGATCACCAGAAGTAACTTCAACGTTTAAGTTAGGCGCCAAACCTTGCAGCCCTTCACCAACATTTGAAATTGGTCTATTCTCCAGTCTGTCCGCTTTGATAACGTCAACGGCGCCTGTTAAATTTACTTTTTTGGTAGTTCCATAACCTACTACTACAACTTCACTCATGGCAATGTTATCTGAAACTAACCTTACATTTACGGTAGAAAGATCTCCAACATTTACCTCTTGAGGTTTATAGCCTATAAATGATACAACAAGAATTGAGTTTGTGTTAGGAACTTGAATTTTAAAATTTCCATTTAAATCTGTGGAGGTACTCATTTTACCACCTTTAACAGAAACAGAAACACCAGGCAAGCTTTCTGAATTGTCAGAATCTGACACCTTACCCGTTACAACGGTTTGTGCTTGGGCGTTTATCGCTTGCAGAAAAGCGAACACCACTAGCAACAGTTTCAATTTTTCGTAAATTTTCTTCATCATCATAAATTTTGGTTTAGTAAAAAAATTCATTTTATTGTGTGAGTACTTTAATAAAATGACTAATAACATGCTTCTCGGTTTTAGAAAGCACATCACCATAATTGGTTGAGTCAAATGTAGTTTTTACAAACAAAAAAATAATCCATGGCTTTGGTAATTTTGTACAAATACGGTATATACCAATTGACGGGGGTGTTTGATTAGAAAATTATCAGACAATTTCAGTTTCTTTTAACAAGTACTTACATTTTGGATCAATTGTATTTTTAGTGAATAGATTTAACATGTTATTAATTACTGGCTGTATTTCTGAATTCTGTTTTAAAGTGATTATACTAATGCCTCACCCAGTATGTATTGCTAACGAATCTTGTTTCTAGCTAATTATGCGAATCATGGGTTAAAACATTGAGTAACTAAAAGCTGCGGCAATTTTGCCAAATACACGTAAAAGAAGTCCTTCTATAGATCGCACTTTACTAGTCCTTTGAATATCGGTTTTTACAATGACCCATTTCAAGAGTGACTCCGATAGGTTGCCTAACGTTGGAAACAGCTTTAGAGAATAGGTCATCCGCTGCTTTATCCCCTTGCTTAAAATATTTTTTTTTTTAACATGGCGCCCTAAAAATCGCTAATAAAAAATCGCATTTTTTAAACAGCTTTTAGATTGATCTTTTTACTTTTACTGAAATTTCTTAGCACCTTATTTTATGGATAATCTCAAAAAAAACATTTTAAACTGCTTAAAAAACTTAAAAGGCAGCGGTAAATTTATAAGTGCAAACACAGAAGAGTTTCAGTTTCCGGGGCTGGAAGTAAATGGTGTGGGAGAAATTGCCTATCCAATTAATGAAGCACAAGCCAAAGCCTTGATAAAAGTAGCACAAAAGGCTCCTTTTGGGAAAGGCAGTAAAACTATTATTGATAGTCAGGTAAGAAGTGCCTGCGAAATAGATGCAAATCAGCTGACCTTTAATGGCATCAGTTGGGCTAATTTTTTGGATAAAATCATAAATCAGATCAAACCGGATCTGGGTTTGGAAGATTACATTATATCGGCACACCTTTATAAAATGCTTATTTATGAAACAGGCGATTTTTTTCTTCCGCATAAGGATTCTGAAAAGGAGAAAGGAATGTTTGGCTCACTGGTAATTTGTTTACCCGCCAAACATACAGGCGGTGAATTGGCAGTAAGTTTTGAAGGGGTAGAAAAAGTGATAGCTTTTGCCGGAGATGCTGGAAATTACAAAATTGGTTATGCGGCTTTTTATGCGGATTGTGATCATGAAATAAAACCGTTGACCTCTGGCTACAGGGTTTGTTTGGTTTATAACCTTGTTCAGCAAAAAACCGGTAAAGCAGTTCAGCTTACCTCTGTAGAAAGTTACGCCCAACGTTTGTCGGTAATTTTTACTGAACAGCAAAACCGTAGTCTGGAAAAACCACATATTGTACTGTTGGGGCATCAATACACGCCAGAAAATTTTTCGATAAATGGGTTAAAACTGAATGACCGCCCCAAAGCAGAAGCCCTGCTAAGTGCAGCGCAAAAAGCGGGCTGCTATGCAAAAATGTGTTTGGTAACCTCTTATCTGGAAGGCGCACCGGAAAACGGCGGTGGTTATAACAGCTACTACGACGATGAATATGGCGATGAGTCAGGTGAAGATACGGAAATGGATGAAGTTTATGAACAGTCACTGTATATTGAACACTGGTTGAAAAATGAAATTCCACAACTAAACAATGTGAGTTTTGAAGAAGCTGATCTTATTGCTTCGTTTGCGTTAGATGATGGTGAACCGATAATAAAAGAGTCAACCGGTTACATGGGTAATTACGGTCCCGACGTGATGCACTGGTACCATTATGGCGCAATAATGATATGGACACCGCAAACTAATGCGCAATTGCTGTTACAACAGAATACTTTATGCAAACTGGAATGGATTGGGCATTTCAATAAAAACATACAGTCCATCAGCGAAGAAGAAATTACCACTGCAAATTTTATTTTGAGAACAGGCTTATCAGATGTTCAATTTGATAAGAATGCAAACTTTAATGTTATTGCCGATTGGCTAATCAATAGAGGCGATAAAACTTTTTTTTTAGATTTAAACCGCGGTCTTTGTCAATTTTATTTTACCAAAATTGATGCAGCGCATTGGTTAAAGCTAGCCCAATTTTTCCCTTCGAAAATTACCGAGAAAATATTTATATCGGTTAGCCAGCCAATTACGATGGAGGTAATGGAACGATTGCTTGACATACTTCGTGTGTTTCTAAATGTGGATACGCTTAATGACATTTTAGTTGCTCAAATTAAACAGTTGCCCGGTTATTTCGCTCAATTACCACGAAACCCAGCCAAAAAAGAATTTCCAGCAACTGGGAGTGCCTTAAGGGATCTCTTTTGGATAGAAAAACACCTACCACAGGAAGAAGCTTGGACAAATCGTTTGTCGGGAATACTTACTATGAATCCCCAACGTGAATATATAAACTATATGCTGGTACCGCAACTACTTGTATTAACTGAAAAAACTGAATTAATAAAGATGTTACTGCTTAAGTGCAGAGAATTTTTGCAACACCGAGTAAACAATCAACCGCAACCTCCCGAAAACTGGTACAGAAAAATGCCTTCTAGCGCCAGTTATAAAGAACAATGGCAAATTTTAAAACTGTTCTTGGAATCTCCCGACCAACAAGTTTTTGACTACAAGAAAAACCAAAATGAAAGAGCGGCAATAGAGAGTGCGATCACGAACGTGGTAATTGATTTAAAAACAGAAACCATCAAAAAAGGCACACCACATACACTTAGAATTACAAAAACGCAAGAGACATATCAGAAGGAAATGAAAAAATGGAGCGAGGACATGGAGTTGCTGAACAACATCGTTTCTCAAGGCTGAGGCTAAAAACACCTAGCTAAAAACGTATGATAGTTTACAGCGGTTGTACGTAGAAAGATTTCATCCTGCATGAACAACTCTTTCGGTTGTTTGATTGCTAAGTTTGCCAATCACGCTCTCGCCTATTGTCACGGTCATTTTGGTCAGCGCTTTTTTGAGTTGAAATCATGTCGCTGATACTTTCTTCAAAGATATTTTTGATATTATCATATTGCTTTTATGCCGTACGAAGAAGCTCTATCAGTTAAATGAGCCTCAGCTGTAGGGTTTCAAGATACTGTGAAAAATATAAATGTAAATACCTGGCTTAGATGCAACAAGCTACAAACTTCCATATCTCTCAAAAAAAGCGCTCTCCAAACTTTCCCGGTGATCCGGATGTGCAATTTCAATCAGTGCTTTGCCCCTTTGCTTTAAGCTTTTGCCAAACAAGTTAACTTTGCCAAATTCAGTAACTACCCAATGTACGTGACCTCTTGTGGTAACTACACCCGCTCCTGGTTTTAAAAACGGAGTGATTCTGGAAATTCCTTTGTTGGTGACGGAAGGCAAAGCGATAATTGGCTTACCTCCCGGCGATAGTGAAGCTCCTCTAATAAAATCCATTTGCCCGCCAATACCAGAATATTGGTAAGTACCAATGGAATCTGCACAAACCTGACCAGTCAAATCCAGCTCGATAGCGCTATTGATGGCAATTACTTTCGGGTTTTGCCTAATGATGCTGGTATCGTTGACGTAACTGATGTTCATTACCCTGATGGATGGATTATCGTGAACAAAATCGTACAGCTTTTTAGTGCCAACCATAAATGAAGTGACCGACTTCCCCTTATTCAGCTTTTTGTTGATGTTGTTGATTACGCCACTTTCAATCAACGGAATTACGCCGTCGGAAAGCATTTCTGTGTGTAAACCCAAGTTTTTATGGTTCGTCAAGTTTTTTAACACCTGATCCGGGATGCTTCCGATGCCGAGTTGCAAGGTTGCACCATCTTCAATGAGTGAGGTTACGTTTTTACTGATGGCGATAATGGCATCGTTAGCTTTGGATGAATAATCTACTTCGGGCAAATCACTTTTGTGCCAGACCATTGCATCCAACTTACTGGTGTGGATAAAGCCGTCTCCGTGTGTTCGTGGCATGTTAGGATTAACCTGAACTATTACTTTTTTGGCGTTATCCAAGGCCGCTTTGGCAACATCAACCGAAGTACCCAATGTGCAATAACCGTGTTTATCAGGTTCAGAAACTTGTAAAATGGCAACATCTATTGGCAAAAATTCATCATTGAATAATAGCGGAATCTCGCTCAAAAATACCGGAACGTAATCGCCATGCGCACTGTTTACCGCAGAGCGAGAATTTGCAGAAACAAACAGCGAATTAAAGAAGAAACTACCTTTATACTTTTCATCATCGAATTTGCTATCGCCCAACGTAGTAATGCTTACCAATTCGACGTTCTTTAATTCTTTGTAGCGGTTTTGCAACGCCGTGATAAGCACTGTCGGCGTGGCTGCGCTTCCGTGTAAAAAAACGCGGTCGCCAGATCTTACAATTTTGACAGCTTCTTCTGCGGAGATATAGTTATTATTTGTCATGGTATTTTATTAAAGAGTATTTTACTTTTTGCTGGATTTGCTGTCTTGAACTTCAGGTTTATTGTGTTTAATAAATATGCCAAAGCCACAACGGGCAACATGATATTTGTAACAAATAACAGCAAACCTAAATTA
>JBBSTQ010000018.1:0-17417 GCA_038235745.1 Sphingobacteriales bacterium | reverse complement strand
ATTTACCATGGAGAAAGGGTTTGTTTTTGCGCACCTCAAAGGTAACGATGAGTTAAAACTTTCCTTTCTCTTTTTTTAAACGTTTAGGACGCTATTGATTAATGGTTTTAGATGGCACAATAACCACAAATTGAACAATGACTTGTGGGAGTTTTTTTTTCAAATCTTAAAACAACAAAGTTTAAAATCAATAATTGTCCGAATGGATTCCTTTAAAATGTGACGTCTTTTTTGTTCTTGTCATTTGGCTGGTATCGAAAAAGATAAATTTAGACCCGCTTTTCTGCCGGTAATCGTCAATAAAACTTTATTGAGGGAAATTTTGTTTGGTTTTAAAATATTTGCAGATATTGTAACTATCTGCCACAAAATTGGTCAAACAGTTAATATGCTATTTCTAAAACTCTTCCGCGAAAGCTTTATTTTTGCATTTGATGCTTTACGGCAGAACCGAACACGTACTTTTCTTTCGTTGTTAGGTATAACCATCGGTATTTTTACCATAATTACCGTTTTCGCCGCTGTTGATACTTTTCGGGGAAACTTGCAAACTAGCGTTGACAAGTTGGGGAGCAAAACAGTTTACATACAAAAATGGCCTTGGGGAGGTTTTGGAGATTATCCTTGGTGGAAATACTTGCAACGCCCACAACCTAGCTTAAGGGATTACGAAGAGCTAAGAAGTAGAGTTACAACGGCAGAAGGTGTAGCCTACCAAGTGAGATTATCAAATAGAACATTAAAGTATAGAAGCAATAGTATTGAAGGGGCAGAAATTGCTGCTGCATCACACGATTATGATAAAACGGCCAATTTTGACCTGTCTGAAGGGAGATATTTCACAGATAATGAGTCAAACGGTGGAACTCCAATTTGTTTAATTGGAGCAGATTTAGCAGAAGGACTTTTTCCTAATCAAACAGCGGTAGGGAAATCTATAAAGGTTTTAGGCAGAAATGTGACCGTTATAGGTGTTTTTGTGCGTGAAGGAGATGATTTGTTAGGAGTTTCTTCCGATAAAACGTTGCTGATTCCGCTGAATTTCGCCAGAAACCTAGTGGATGTGCAAAGCGACCGCTATGGTCCTAGAATTACCGTGAGAGGAAAAGAAAGCTTTAGCGTTGCTGATGTAGAAAGTGAACTGCGTGGTTTGATGCGATCGATACGCAGAATTAGACCCGTTGATGATGATAATTTTGCCCTGAACAAAACAACAATTCTGTCGGGTCAATTGGATCAATTGTTCGGCATTGTTGATGTTGCCGGTTGGATTATTGGTGGCTTCTCTATTTTGGTAGGAGGGTTCGGAATTGCTAATATCATGTTTGTTTCAGTAAAAGAGCGAACCAATATTATAGGAATACAAAAGTCTTTGGGTGCTAAAAACTATTTTATTTTAATGCAGTTTTTGTTTGAAGCCATTGCGCTATGTATCATCGGTGGATTAATTGGATTAGGAGTTGTTTATTTAGGGACGCTGGTTGCCACGTACGGTTTCGACGTAAAAATTGTTTTGGGTACTGCAAATATTGTTAGAGGAATAAGTATTTCTGTTATTATCGGGGTTATTTCTGGTTTTTGGCCGGCATTTTCTGCATCTCGACTAGACCCTGTAGAAGCGATAAGATCTAAATAGTTTTTCAAATCTGCGTGATGACCCTTTTGTAGAAGAATTCTGCCAAGCGTTTATTAATCTCTTGTTGGTTTTCTAAATAGAAATCCATTTCTGAACTGGTAAATAATCCACAAACCATTCCAATCAATCCTTTTTAAAAGGAATGATTTTTTAAAGGCTTTATAAAACAGATCTTTTTTTGATTGTGTTTGAAGGTCGCACACTTAATGCTCAAACATTTAAATTTTTACACAAATCTACTTGTTTAAACGCTCAATATCTTCTTTAAGTTTTCCGAGGTGTCGTTTTAAAATAGCCCATACAATTGAATTGTCGATACTATCATAAGCATGAATTAATCTATTTCTGAAAGCGATAATTTGTTTCTCACTTTCTATGATTAAATTGGGGTCTGTCTTTTTCAGGCGATTTAGTGCTTCGCCAATAATGGCTAATTGTCGTTCAACGGCACTTTGAGTTTTCGGTCGCTTTGGTACGAGTTGAAATCTGTTATGTCAATTGTGAATGTTTCTATGAGGGCAAATGATGTTAATACGTCAGATAGATACTTTCTGCCTTTCTCCGTCATAAATTAAAACTTTTGTTGCGTCAACATTTTTTTTAAGAATAGGATTTTTGAGAGAGTTGTTGGTTAATAGGTCAACTTTTCTTTGAAAGAATAGTTCAAATTTATCCCAAATACTCAACAGATTTTCTCCTCGTTGAATTGGATCCTTTTCGTCAATCTTAATTAATAAATCAATATCGCTAGACTTCTCGTTAAATTGATTGGTAACCGACGAACCGAATGCATACAGATTTTTTACATTGTGTGATTTGCACAGCTGTAAAAACTCAGATAGCCTACTTTTTATAGATTCGTTTAAGTTCATATAAGCAAGGTAATACTTTTTCTTAGAATTGACAGGCATGTTTTTTTCTAGGATTTTATTAAACCCTGTAGAAGCGATAAGATCTAAAAAGTTTTTTAAATCTGCGTGATTACTCTTTTGTAAATGAATTCTGCCAAGCGTTTATTAATCTCTTGTTGGTTTTCTAAATAGAAATCCATTTCTGAACTGGTAAATAATCCACAAACCATTCCAATCAATTCCTTTTTAAAAGGTATGTCTTTTTTCAAAGTTTGATAAAACAGGTCTTTCTTAATAGTATCATCTCGCATAGAAAAACCTTTGTATTTCTTCTCCAAAAAATGTGCAGATAGTTGAACCAAAACATCGTTCTGGAATTTGAGTACCTGCCTTAATACTTCTTGGAATTGATCTAAAGGTTGGGGGATTTCTCCAAAATCAATCTGAGGCCTTAGTTGTTGGATTTGTGAATCTCTATCTTCCATAAATGATTAACCGCATTAGTTTTTAAATGTTTTTGGTGGGGTAAGTTTCTCAGCGGTGCTTTCTGTGAATCTTAATCACGTTGTACCTAAACTCATCATAAAATAAACTGATCAATAAAACAAAAGCAGCGAAAATTAGGGTGTTCAACTGTAAATCGAGTTTAGAATAGAGAAAACCACCTGTCAATCCGCCACTAAAAAAGAATGAGATAATATAAATACGTAGCCTAATGGCAGATTTCAGTTTCTTTCTCTGTGAAACTAATTTATGGAAAAATAAATGTGAGAGATCAATTCCTAAATCTGTGAATAGCCCAGTGAGATGGGTTGTTCGGACGACAGCACTTGAGATTTTTGTAACAAAAGCGTTCTGCAATCCCATTGCAAAAAGCAACGAACAAGCAGTTAAACTGGGATGTTGTACTTGGAGCAAATTGCTGATTACTGCAATTGAAACTAGAATAATACATTCTATTATGGTGGGCAACACAAACACGTTGAGTCTTTTGCTTTCTCTAAAGGTCTCAATAAGCATGCTTGATGAAAAAGATCCTGCAAGAAAGGAGAAAATATACAGAAAATAAACTGTGCCTTTCCAAAATTCAAAATGCGCTACATCATAAATAAAGAGTGCGAAATGTCCGGTTACATTGGTAGTCAGTTGGTTAATCGCTAAAAAACCAACCACGTTAACAATTCCGGCGACAAAGGATAAAACAGATGCAATTTGTAAATTGTGTTTTAAAGTTCTGCTTTTGCCTTGATGCCTAAACATTTTTACGCTTTTAAACTTTGGTTTGCTGTGAGTTATCGCAAATGTATTTAAAATTAAAAGTCTTTGATTTAAATTAATACTTATAATCTAATGTTTATGACAGGGATACTTGCGCTAAACCGCCGGATTCAACTTATTTATCATATTCTTAAACCTGTAATATAAAGCAATTGCTGCTCCTGTTAAAGACAAAGACAACGAAATCCAAATGCCCAAAGCACCCATTTTAAAAGTGAACCCTAACACATAACCTAAAGGTAAGCCAACTACCCAATAAGCAATTAAGGTAATGATTGTTGGGATTTTCACATCAGATAAACCTCTTAAAATGCCAGCACCAACAACCTGTATCCCATCAGAAATCTGAAAAAACGCAGCCACAATCAGCAATTGGGAAGCAATTAAAATAACGTTGTCGTTTTTTATGTAAATCCAAGGCAACAACTGATTACAAGTTAAAAAGATAACGGCAGTAACACACATATAAAAGATAACCAGATGGTAGGAGCTGATTGCTGAAAGTTTGAGTTCTTTAAAATCGTTTTTACCTAAAGCATTGCCAGCTTTTATGGTTGCTGCAACCCCAATTCCGCTGGCGCCCATGTAAGTAAAAGCAGCTAAGTTTATTGCAATCTGGTGCGCCGCCAGTTCTGTTGCTCCAATCCAACCGACCATAATTGCAGCTCCGGAAAAAGCACCGACTTCAAAAAAGTATTGTAAAGCGGTGGGCAAACCAAGTTGCATTATTTTTTTGATCTTCACCCACTCGGGTTGGTTTAATTTGAACTTTGCCAAATAAGGTTTGAAAAGACTTGATTTTATCACATAGTATCCCATACCAATGGCCATAAAAATTCTGGAAATAAAAGTACCTAAACCTGCACCGTATAAGCCCATTGCGGGGAAGCCAAGCCAGCCGTAAATCAGCAAAAAATTGAAAACAATGTTTAGCGCATTACCCACAACAGAAATATACATCGCTTGTTTAGTGTAGCCTAATCCTTCGGCAAACTGCCTAAAACTTTGAAACACCATCAATGGGACAATGGAAGCGCCAATAATTAGTAAATAGTCTTTGGCTGCAATTGCTACTTCAATGGGCTGACCTAATAGAGTAAGTTTCTGTGCAATTAATGCAACCACACCAAACAGTAATGCACCTGTGACTAAACTGATAATTACCACTTGTTCCAGATATTCGCCACAGATTGATTTGTTGTTTTTACCGTCTTCTTGTGCAACCAAAGGCGTTACCCCTTGAGAAATGCCTATTCCGCTAACCAAAAATATGCTTAATATGCTGTTCGCCAATGCACAAGCCGCTAGTGGAATAGTACCCAATTGACCAACCATTACGCTATCCGCAACCATGGTAAACATGTGCCCCAACTGCGAGATCACTACAGGGTAAGCCAACAAAAAATTGCTTTTGTAAAATGGGCGGTACTTATTAAATCGGCTAAACATCTTCACGCTAAATTGACGGGCAAAGGACGGGATAATTAGCGTTATATTTTTACCACCTGTGTAAAATATTGATTAGCTTAAGCTCTGGTAAGGATTAAAGATTTCCATAAAGCGCTCCGGCTTATTTAATGGTTTAAATCCAAATTGTTTATACAACACATGAGCGTCTGCGGTTGCTAACATCCAGCGTTTCATGTTATGGTATTCTGGCTGATTCAAAATTGTTTGTAAAAGCCATTTCGCTAAACTCTGCTTTCTGTATTCTTTTTCAATAAAAACATCCGCTAAGTAAGCGAAAGTGCTGTTGTCGCTAACTACACGAGCAAAACCGATCTGTTTATCTTGATGGTAAACGCCAAAACAGGCTGAATTTTCTACAGCGGTTTTAAATTTTTCAAAAGAAAGATTTTTTGCCCAATAGGCTTGCTCAGTTAAAAACTGATAAACATAATCCAAGTTCAACTGGGCCTTATCGTTGTTAATAGAAAAACCCTTCGCCAAAAAAACAGCATCGTTGATGATCAATTTTACAGACATACTAATATGCAATGGTGGAATGTTCGCCGTGGTGTAAGTTGCGCACATAAACTTCATTTTGTACCAAAGCGCACAAAATTCCTTCTTTATTATACATTTCGATAGGGTATGTTTTTATAAACTTCCCCTCGGTATTTAGTTTTTGTTCTGCCTCGGCAATATCCTCGTCTGTGATATTTATCTCGAAATAAAGATCCGTATTACCAGGTTTTAAGTATTGTATATGGGCACTTTTTAACCAGACTCTAGTTTTGTAGCCTTTTTGCTGTAAAATTTGATCAAAAAGAATTGCGTAAAACGGATCTGAGGCACTAAAAATAGTTCCGCCAAATAGCGTTCTGTTATAGTTGATGTTCAATAAACTTTTGTTGATTTTTACTTTTACCCACCTAAAATCATCCGCAAACTTTATTACCCAAATTCTCTGGAAAAAAAGTGGAGGATAAAATCTAAGCAACCATTTTAAGGTTTTGGAATTAACGTTCATGGTCCGGTAAATATCGAAAATAAATGAAGTAAAAACTAAAATAAGTAATAAACCTAAGTGCTAAATTTTCGTTTATTTCTTTCCCTGACTTAAAATGTATTCGGACACGCTAAAATCAAGCTAGCTTAATGATTGAGAGCGTAAGAACGGATTACAAATTTGCTAAAAAGTACGCAAAACACATTTTTAAACGCATATTTTTTTCTGTAATTAAAGGATATTAAGCATCTTAGCGAAAAATTTCACATAACATACAATGGAAGAGGTAAGAAGAACGGAAGAGGAACTAGATAAAGGAGACACATCAGAACACATAGAGGTTACAGAAGACGAATTGGATCACGAAGAAATTCAGCATGTTAATAATCCAATTGTTGGTATAAAAGCAATAGAGAAAGAATTTTTAGGGGCTGTTAAAGAGGTAAGACAAGAAAACAATAAGTTTATTTTTACAGATGGTTCTGCATCCGTAGAAATAAGAGTGGTAAGCGATGAGATCATACGCGTTCGTTTAGCACCCCACAGCGTTTTTTTAGAAGAATTTTCTTATGCAGTACCTTCGTTAGACCAAAAAGTTGCTGTTTTTAACTTTACTGAAGACGATACACATTACGCAGTATCAACCAATACAGTGTCTTGTTTGATCAATAAGGCGAATTTCCAAATCTCATTTAGAGATAACGATAGCAAGATAATCAACGAGGATTATTTGGCGATGCACTGGGAAGAGAACGAACAGTTTGGTGGTTACTATGTTTACTGTACCAAAAAATGCTATCCACAAGAAGCCTATTTTGGATTAGGTGATAAACCAACAGATTTAAACCTTCGCGGAAAAAGACTGCAAAACTGGAATTCTGACACGTATTCTTTTGCAAAACATCAGGACCCACTTTACAGAAGCATTCCGTTTTTCATCAGTTTAAACGAAAACATTGCCCACGGGATATTTTTAGACAATACTTTCAAAACTCACTTTGACTTTGCGCAAGAAGATAACGAGAAGTTGAGCTTTTGGGCAGATGGTGGCGAACTGCAGTATTATTACATCCACGGACCAAATATGATGGACGTGGTAAAACGCTACAACTCGCTTACTGGTACACATAAATTGCCTCCAATTTGGGCTTTAGGTTACCACCAATGTCGTTGGAGTTACTACCCAGAATCAAAGGTTAAGGATTTAGCAGATAATTTTAGAAGTCGTAAAATTCCTTGCGATGCTTTGTATCTGGATATTGATTACATGGACGGTTACAGGTGTTTCACTTGGAACAAAAAATACTTCCCCAATCCTAAAAAGATGATCAAAGAACTGTCTGATGACGGTTTTAAAACGGTTGTAATTATTGATCCGGGAATTAAAGTGGACGATAATTACTGGGTTTTTAAAGAAGGAAAAGAGAATAAATATTTTTGCCGCCGAAGCGATGATTACTTTATGGAGGGGCATGTTTGGCCTGGGCGTTGCCAATTTCCAGATTTTACCAACCCAGAAGTAAGAACTTGGTGGGGTGGTTTGTTTAAAGAATTAGTAGAAGTTGGTGTTGCCGGAGTTTGGAACGATATGAACGAGCCAGCAGTTTTTGGTAAAGGAACTTTCCCAGATGATGTTCGTCATAATTACGACGGCTTTAGAGGCTCGCACCGTAAAGCGCACAACGTTTACGGAATGCAAATGGTAAGAGCAACTTACGACGGTTTAAAGAAAATTCAAAAGAATAAACGTCCGTTTACCATCACTAGAGCGGGTTATGCGGGAGTACAGCGTTACAGCTCATGCTGGACGGGTGATAACGTAGCAAGTTGGGAACATTTGAAAATTGGAAGTTTGCAAATGCAAAGACTTTCCATGTCAGGAATGCCGTTTGCCGGAACAGATATTGGCGGGTTTAGCGGTGAGCCAACAGGCGAATTATTCACACGCTGGATTCAGCTAGGAGTTTTTTCTCCATTTATGAGAGCGCATTCGGCCGGAGATACTGCCGAACGTGAACCATGGAGTTTTGGTCCAGAGTTGGAAGCCATAAACCGTAAATTCATTGAATTGCGTTACAAGTTGCTTCCGTACATCTACTCTGCTTTTTGGGAGCATCATCGTCATGGTTTTCCTATTTTGCGTCCGGTAGTAATGCTGGAACAGGATAATCCAACAAACAGATACCGTGAAGACGAATTTACTTTCGGCGATAAAATTTTAGTTTGCCCGGTTTTAGAAGAAGGTGCAATATCAAGAACGGTTTATTTGCCAGCAGGCGGGTCATGGTTTAGTTACTGGACAAACGAAAATTTGGAAGGCGGTACAGAACATTTAATTGATGCACCATTAGATTCGATGCCGATTTTTGTAAAAGCTGGTTCGGTAATTCCAGAGTATCCGGTAATGCAATATACTAGCGAGTTTGAGGTTGAAGAAATGATGTTCCAGATCTATTATTCAGACCACGAAGTCAACTCCTTCTACTTTGAAGATCATGGTGACACTTTTGCTTACGAGCAAGACATTTACATGGAGAAAAAGTTTGTAGTTACAGGCGACAAAAAATCGATGACTATTAAACAATCTGTAGAAGGCTTGTTTACACCGCGTTACGAAATGTACGAGCTTAAAATTAACGGTTTACCGTTTAAGCCTACAAAGGTTTTAATTGATGGTAAGGTTTACGAAGGTAAGCTGGAGTTTGACAACCTTAAAAGGGTAGTGATTAAAACTCCTAAGCATTTTAAGCAAGTTCAAATTGTTAGATAAAATGTTATAATCAAGACAGTTAAAGGTTGTTTTTCTTTAGGAAAGCAACCTTTTTTATTTGGATTTACATTTGATGGGTTATTTCTGATTAATTCTTCAATAGTTCAACATTATATGTAAATTGTAAAATCATATAAACCCAAGGGTCTTGATTGCTGCCAACTGCGATTAAGATTTTCAAAAAATTAAGATATGGCTAAAAAAATAAAAGAACTTGGTACGGAAGTAACAGATTTGAATAAAAAGGAAGCTAAACCTAAAGCTGCTATAAAAAAGGAAGCTAAGCCTACTATAAAAAAGGTTGCGGAAAAGAAAGCCGATACAAAAAAAGAATTAGAAACACCAGAGAAGAAAGTTTCTGAGAAAAAAATAACTAAAAAAATCGCTGAGAATAAATTGCCAGAAACAGCAAGTAAAAATGTAGCTGTAAAAAGGGCGACAAAACCTTCGAAAATAGAAAATGAGGAACTGCATCTTTCGTCTGTGGAAGGCCAATCTAGTTACGCAAGTGTTCAGCATTACTCAAAATTAACCGACTTTGATGTTTTACTTTTCAAATCGGGTAAGCACTTTAAACTGTACGAAAAATTAGGTTCACATGTGGTAGAAAACAATGGAGTCGTGGGTACATATTTTGCGGTTTGGGCGCCTAATGCACATTTTGTTTCTGTAATTGGCAATTTCAATTATTGGGATAAAGGTTCGCATCCGTTGTATGTACGTTGGGACGAAACAGGTATTTGGGAAGGTTTTATTCCGCATGTAGGTAACGGAGAATCTTACAAATACTTCATAAATTCTACCACGGGCGAAGATTTAGAAAAAGCAGACCCTTTTGCGTTGCGTAGTGAAGAACCACCGCGTACGGCTTCCATTGTTTGGGATACTTGGTACGAGTGGAAAGATAAAGATTGGATGGCAAATCGTCATCAAAAAAATGCTTTGGATAAACCAATGTCGGTTTATGAAGTGCATTTTGGTTCTTGGAGTCGCAGTCCAGAAACGCCTGATTTGTTTCTTTCATACCGCGATATGGCGACTAAGTTGATCCCGTATGTTAAGGAAATGGGCTTTACACATGTTGAGTTTATGCCTTTAATGGAGCATCCTTATTATCCAAGTTGGGGCTATCAAATTACAGGTTATTTTGCAGCGACTTGTCGCTTTGGAACACCACAAGACCTCATGTTTTTGATTGAGGAATTTCACAAAGAAGGTATCGGCGTAATTATGGATTGGGTACCATCGCATTTCCCTGGAGATGCCCACGGACTTTATAAGTTTGATGGTTCCAATTTGTACGAACATGAAGATATGAGAAAAGGTTTCCATCCCGATTGGAAATCATACATATTTAATTATGGAAGAAATGAAGTAAGAGCATTTTTAATTTCTAACGCTATTTTCTGGCTAGAGCGTTTCCATATTGATGGTTTACGTGTTGATGCAGTAGCGTCAATGCTTTATTTAGATTACTCGCGTAAGCATGATGAGTGGATCCCAAATGAATATGGCGGAAGAGAAAATACTGAGGCAATTTCTTTCTTAAAAGATTTTAATGAAGCGGTTTACGGGATGTTTCCTGATGTGCAGACCATTGCCGAAGAGTCAACATCTTTTGGTGGGGTAAGCCACCCTACTTGGGGCGGAGGCTTGGGTTTCGGTCAAAAATGGATGATGGGCTGGATGAACGATACACTGAAGTATTTTGCAGAAGATCCTGTAAATAGAAAGCACCACCATTCTGGTTTAACGTTTAGCACTATTTACGCTTTTACAGAAAACTTTATGTTGCCGCTTTCGCATGATGAAGTGGTTCATGGTAAAAAATCGCTTATTTATAAAATGCCGGGAGACGAGTGGCAACAGTTTGCCAACTTGCGAGCCTTATATGGCTACATGTGGACACACCCTGGAACTAAACTTTTGTTTATGGGCTGTGAGTTTGCACAAACTAAAGAGTGGAATCCAACGCATTCGTTAGATTGGCATTTGTTGGATTATGCGCCACATCAAGGGATGAAGCAAACAGTTATGGCTTTAAATAAGCTGTACACTTCTGAACCTGCACTTTATGAAAAAGGGTTCGATTCAGAAGGGTTTGAGTGGATTGTAAATGATGACGCAGATAATTCTGTATTGGTTTATTCTCGTAAAGGCATAAACCCCAAGGATGATTTGATAGTTGCATTAAACCTGACGCCAATTCCGAGAGAAAACTATCGTTTCGGCATAAGCAAGCCGGGTAAGTATAAAGAGATTTTCAACTCTGATGATACAAAGTTTTGGGGTAGCGGAATGTTGAATGGCACTAAATCGTCGGAAGATAAACCTAGCCATTGGAAATCAAATTCAATAGAAGTTAATTTACCGCCTTTAGCTATGGTAGTTTTTAAAGCTATTTAATATTAAACCCCGATTGTCCAAAACAATCGGGGTTTGGTTTTTTCAAGTGATCTAAGGTTAGGATTTGTATGGTGTTTTGATAACTGATTTCGTATATATCTGTGAGTAATGGCTTTTAGCGCTGTGCGTTTCGCTATTTGCCTCTTTATAAAATTATCAGCTATGCCATTTATAAAGGTTTTTATTCATATTGTTTGGAGTATAAAAATTCGTTATCCATTTTTGAGTACAAAAGAGGTAAGACTTAAAATATGGACGCATATCAGAGAAAATGCCAAAATGAAGGCTATTCATCTTGATTTTGTAAGTGGGTGCTCAGACCATTCCCATTTCCTTATTTCAAAAAGATGAATTGCATCGGGTTTCAACCTGATGTTTTCTTTTATCCAAATTAAAACACTAAAGATTTATACAAGCTACCTTGAACCACATTTTTCCGCTCAATCTCGTTATCGATAAAAGTTTGTATTTCAGATTTTCTCAATCCCCATTTTGGAGCAATAAGCATGTCTAAATCAGAGATACCAAACAAACGTTGAATCACCACATCGGGGCGAAGCCTCGGCAATAACTCACATAAAAAATCAGCATACTCCTGTAAAGTAAAAAGCTTGAAAGGGTCTTTTTTGTATTTAGCGCCCATTATAGAACCTTCAACAATGTGCAAATGATGGAATTTCACAAAGTTGATCTGTGGATATTTATTGATTTCATCGGCGTAAGCCAACATCATTTCGTGAGTTTCCCCCGGCAAGCCAAAAATCGTGTGGACGCAAATATCTAACTTGCTGTCTGTCAATAAACCCAATACATCAACAAGTTCATCATGCGAGCAACCGCGATTTAATTGTGCCAAAGTCTCATTGTACATAGATTCCATCCCCATTTCCAAATCCACATCAACTCTATCGGTGTAGCTTTCTAAAAGTGCAATCTTTTCTGCGTCGATACAATCAGGTCTGGTGCCAACTGATAAGCCCACAACGTTCGTCATATCCACACTTAAAGCCTCATCATACATGGTTTTTAGATAGTGAGTAGGAGCGTAGGTGTTGGTATTTGGCTGAAAATAGATGATGAATTTTTCAGCTTTATAGTGTTTCCAAGCCCGTTCCATGCCAAATTCAATCTGTTGCTTCATGGTTTCCATGGTACGCGAAGTTGGCGTAAAAGAATCTACGTTACAATAAGTACAGCCTCCGTAGCCTTTAGAACCATCCCTGTTGGGGCAGGTAAAACCACCATCAACAATAACTTTGTACACCCGTTTAACTTTATACTTGTTTTTTAAGTGTGCGCTGTAGTAGTTATAATTCTTTTCTCCGAAAGCTAGTCCTTTTTCCAATGTCAAATGATATTTTTGCAAAGATACGAATTGAAAATTAATGTTATCTTGATGGCTGATGCTTAGAATATACTACAAGAAAAACACCCGACTAGCTAAAGAATCAGACGTTGATTTGCTACAGGAAATACCGATGGAAAGCTTGGTGTGGGTTGATTTACAGAACCCTACGGTTGAAGAAAAAGTGACTATCGAAACCTATTTCGATATCAAATATTCATCAGAAGAAGAATCGCAAGAGATAGAAAGCTCCTCTCGTTTCAACGAAATGGACAATGAAATCATCATTAATTCCAACTTTTTATCAGTAAGACAAAATGGCTTTGAGTATAGCCCGGTCTCTATTATTTTAGAGAAAGGTATATTGTTTACCTACCGTGATGATGATATTAAGACGTTTAGCGAATCGGTTAAAAAGATAAAAGCAAACCCAACTTTGTATGTTAGTGGTTACCAAATTTTATCGACCATTATGGAGACCTGCATAGATCAGGATGCGGATCTAATTGAAAATATCGCCACTGAAATTTCTGAGCTAAACCGCAGTTTAAAAGCAACTAATGAGCGTGTGGATGAAGATGACCTCTTAAAAATATCGTCTTTACAAAATGATAACATGATGCTTCGTGAAAACATTATTGATAAACAGCGTTTGCTTTCTTCGTTAATCAAGTCGTCTATTTTTCCTCAGGAGTTTATGGGTGTTTTAAAAATTATGATCAAGGATATTAGCTCCCTTTTAGAACACAATAAATTTGCGTTTGAACGATTAGAGAATCTACAAGATACTTTTATGGGTTTAATCAATATCGAGCAGAACAGAATTATTAAAATTTTTACCGTTGCAACGGTGGCTTTTATGCCTCCAACGTTAATTGCGAGTATTTACGGAATGAATTTTAAAGCAATGCCCGAGCTAGATTGGGATTATGGCTATGTGGCAGCGGTAGTTTTAATGATTGTTTCTTCTTTAGGAACGTTACTATATTTTAAGAAGAAAAACTGGCTATAACTGAGATTTTAAAGGTCGAAAAGAAACAAGCTTAAAGTGAATTTTTGCTGGTGTTAGGTCTATAGAAAAAGTATTTAATGCTATATTAGCTATACTAATCAAAAATAAACCTTTTATGAATCACGGACCCGCAGCTGAGCTCGGCGTCGATAATGCTTCCGCAAAGAAAGCAAAGTTGGGCGTTTGGTTTTTCTTTATCTACTCTTTTTTTTACGCAGGCTTTGTTGTTATCGGCGTTGTTAATTACGAACTTTTAGGCGAGGAATTCGCATTCGGATTAAATCTAGCACTGTTTTATGGCGTTGCATTAATTGTTTTTGCAGTGCTTTTAGGAATGTTGTATAACTTTTTGTGCACCCGCTATGAGGACGAACTAAACGTAGAGGAGGGCCCTAAAACATGATCTACGAAATTTCTTATCCAGCGTTATTTTTCTTCGTCTTTTTTGTCGGTTTTGTATTGTGGCTCTCTTTCTACTTTGCCCGCAAAACAAAATCAGCTTCATCATACTATGCTGCCGGTGGTCAAATCCATTGGGCGGTAAACGGAGTTGCCTTTGCAGGTGATTATCTTTCGGCAGCTTCCTTTTTAGGAATTTGTGGAATGATTGCTACTGTTGGTTTCGATGGTTTTTTATATTCCATTGGCTTTTTAGCAGGTTGGATTGTTGCCTTATTCTTAATTGCTGAACCTTTAAAGCGTTTGGGCAAATATACTTTTACCGATGCGTTAAACTCCACCTTTAAATCCAGAGCGATAACACTTACTGCTGCAGTAAGCACCTTAATTGTTTCCATGTTTTACCTAATCCCTCAAATGGTGGGTGCTGGAGACCTGGTAACGCCGTTGTTGGGTTTGCCACACTGGGTAGGCGTGGTGTTAGTAGGCGTAGTGGTAATTGTGATTGTGGCAAGTGCTGGGATGACCTCCACCACTTACGTACAGTTTTTAAAAGGTGGTTTGTTGATTATCCTTTCCACTATATTGACTATTTATATTCTTAAAAACGGCTTTACATTAAATCCCGATCATGAGGGGCAACCTTATCATAGGTTTATGAGCATCACACCAGAAGTGCAAGATGGTAAAGTTCTAAAAGCTGATGATTGGAAAGTTTTAAAGCAACAAGATGTAAAAGACAGAACCCTGGTTAAGCTTGAAAAGGACAACATAGCCAGATGGTTCTCCCTCTCAGAAAAAGAGGGTAGCTATACTTTAAAGGAGGCGCTTTCTATTGAAGAAACAGCAAGCGGAAAGCTATACAATGGAAAACCTGCTTCAAGTCGAGAGTTTTACCAAGTGGGCAGCATGAATAAAATCATGCAAGACGGTAAAGAAGTGGAGAAAACCGGATCTGTTGGGCCTGCTGAATTTTTATCGATTATTGAGAAAAGTGAGCTGGTGCGGTTCGCAAAGGTTGATGTTAACGACGGAAACAAAGATGTAACGCTTTATGTGCAGAATATTACGCAAGGTAAAAACTTTATGCTGCCTGGCTTAAAGTACAAAATTGGTAAAGGTTCTAGTGTGTGGAGCAAGATGGATTTTATTTCATTAATGCTTGCGCTTTTCTTAGGGACGGCATCTTTACCACACATTTTAATTAGATATTATACGGTAAAGTCTCAAAGAGACGCCAGAAAATCAACCATTTTAGCAATTGGCGCTATTGGCGCTTTTTACATTCTTACCCTTTTTATGGGATTGGGTGCAGCAGTTAACGGCGTGTTGGATGTGGAATCCAGTAATATGGCTGCGCCACTTTTAGCCAAAGCTTTTGGCGTTGTATTGTTTTCCATTATCTCGGCTGTTGCTTTTGCAACTATCCTGGGTACGGTTGCAGGTCTAATTATAGCCTCGTCAGGTGCGATAGCACATGATTTAATAGAGAACTATTATAAAATTAATTTAACGGAAGACAAAAAAGTTAAAGCTGGTAAAATTGCAGCCTTTGGGGTTGGTGCGCTTGCTATTTGCTTGGGTGTCGCTTTTAAAGGAATGAACGTTTCTTTCTTGGTGGGTTGGGCCTTTTCTGTTGCTGCATCGGCAAATCTCCCCGCAATCTTATTTTTATTATTCTGGAAAAAAACAACAGCAAACGGTATTGCATCTTCAATTGTTGTGGGGATTGTAGCTTCGTTAGCGATTATTTTAACATCGCCTACTATGTGGGTTCGCTACGGATTAGATCCAATTAATGCAATCCATCAGTTGGATAACCCGGCAATTATTTCTTTTCCATTGGCGGTGCTTACGGTTTGGTTGGTTTCTTTAGCCGGGAAAAAGAAAATGGTTGTTGCAACTGCGTAAAACAATGTGTTGCAAAATATTAAAGGTCAGAACGGTTTAACAGTCTGACCTTTTTTGTGGCTTTAAGTTTGATTTATTCTGAAATGGACTAAGCTTTTGAGCTAACGGCTCATTAACTTACCATTACGGCATCGTCTTTCGCCATAGCGCCATCATCAAGCTTCGAGATACTTTTTAATGTTACTTCTGCTATTTCCTGTAACGCCTCTCTCGTAAAAAAGGCTTGGTGTGCGGTAAGTAATACGTTCGGAAAACTCATTAATCGCTGAATTTCATCATCATCAATAATTTCCGTTGACAGGTCTTTAAAAAACAAAGTTTCTTCCTGTTCGTAAACGTCAATGCAAAGTGCTGCAATTTTTTTTGTTTTTAATGCTTCAATAACGTCTGAGGTGTCAAGTAATCCACCACGACTCGTATTGATGATGGTCACTCCGTTTTGCATTAAGTCAATAGTTTCTTTATTGATGAGGTAATGGTTTTCTTTAGTCAACGGACAATGAAGTGATACAATATTCGATTGTTGAAGTAGTTTTTCAAGGGAGACATAAGTTACGCCCTTTTCGACCAATGAATCGTCTGGATAAACATCGTAAGCCAAGACTTCACAGCCAAAGCCCAATATGATTTTTATAAACGCTTTACCAATTTTGCCAGTACCGATAACGCCTACTTTTTTACCAGACAGATTATAGCCCAAAAGCCCTTCGAGCGAAAAATTTTGTTCACGAACTCTATTGTAAGCTTTGTGTGTTTTTCTGTTGATCGTCAAAAGCATTGCAGTAGCATGTTCAGCAACAGCTTCTGGAGAGTAACTTGGCACTCTGCAAACCGAAATATTAAACTCTTTTGCGGCTTCTAAATCTACATTGTTAAAACCTGCGCATCGTAAAGCGATAATTTTTACGCCTTTCTTCGCTAATACTTCAATTACAGGTTTGGTCAGTTTATCATTTACAAATACACAAACTACAGTGGCATCTTTAACGATATCCACAATGTGCGGCCCAAGGTGCGTTTCGTGGTAAACGATATCAAAGCCATGCGCTTTATTGGCAGCGTCAAAAAATGTGTGATCGTATTTTTTAGCGGAGAAAAATTCTATTTTCATGGGGTAGCGTTAATGTGGATTCCGTTATTTTAAACGGCTTAAAATATTGAACATAATACGCTTTATTTCTGGTAATATTTTTATTTGTATCAATATAAATTATGGAAAAACATAAATTGATAAACAACGAAAAGCCCAATTGAAACTTAATCCAATCGGGCTTTCAAAATGTTCAAATTACGCTTAGCTGTTAAAAGCTTTTGCGATGTCGATAAAATCTCTTGATTTTAGGGATGCGCCTCCAAT
>JBBSTQ010000017.1:0-18019 GCA_038235745.1 Sphingobacteriales bacterium | reverse complement strand
ATTGAAAAGGATTATTATAGACTGTTAAAAAACAGAAAACCCTCTAAATCATTACATCTAGAGGGTTTTGCACTCATTTAGACTGTGTCTCAGTCGGGAAGGCAGGACGGTTAAATCCTTCAGCAAAAATTTATATATCAATAAGTTGTATGAGAATTACGATAGCTACTCAAGCTTTACTCACATTATGTTTAGTGCTATTGATTCAAATTCAACTACATATTTATATAAAACCAAGTTTTTTTGAACCTAAAATCCAATTTGTTTTGCTTTTCTACTAATCAGACTTTTATATTGAATTTTTAATGACTCAGAAAGAAAACTTTCTTCGATGAACTTTTCCCATTTTAGAATAAGTTTATTGAATTTTTTGAAGATATTTTCTATAACTTTTATATCCAAACCTCCGCCTTTCATGGCAATTTCAAAATCATTTCGATTGATCTTTTTCTTCTTCCCGTTTAAAGTAAGTGCCAAATCCTCATCATCTCCTTCTACAGCTAGTTCCGAAGCAACCAAATCATAGGCCGGACACAATACATAATCGGATTGCTTTTTTATAAGCGAGAAGTTCTTTAAGTGCATGTCATTATTCCCGGTCAAAAAACAAAAGACAAGCAATTCGTAAAAATTTACCAAATCAAGCCCAGGATTAACTGAGAATTTGTTTATTGCCTTAGCTATTTGCTCGTAAGATCCTCTGTATTTATGTTCTGTTAGTCGTTCTGTAAGTTGGCACATGTCTTCCATGTGCATTTTGCGATTATCTTTACGGTCAATCCTTTTGGTGAGATAAGCAATTTCTCCAGATTTTAATTTAATGAGCGTGTGCTCAACAATTTTAATTTTGCTTAACTCTGCAAGGTGCATCGTTAAATCTTCATTTTCAGGAAGATTCGGATAAATTTCTGTTTGAGGTTTTAAGATATATTCTCCCCACATCCCCACTATGGTTAAACGGTTGGTTCTAGCAGTTGAAGGATTGAAGCCTAAAGAAAGTTTGGGCTGTACCCCTGTAAGTGCTTTTTGACTCTGAATGAGTTGCTTTGCAAGCTCAAAAATCTGATCATGCGTGAATTCTAACAGCGGCGGATTTACTGTTCCAAAAAACTTTTTACTACAGCTTGGATGAAATCCACTTTGCCCCGCAAGTGTGGCCAACTCTTCTGAATCAATTGCTTTGTAGCAGTATAAACATTTGTGTTCCATATTATTCAACAGCTTCTATAGACACTGCGCCTATACAGTCGTGGCAGGTTTTTAATAAAATCTCCATTCTATCACGTGGATTTAACTTCCAGTTTTTTTGTGCAATATCCAATAACCAACCTTCTGGTATCAGACCGTCAAAGAAAGGAAACAGGACATTGCTCTCATAAGTTTTGGCGCTTAAAGGGAGCGTTAAGCTGATGGCTTCTTTTCTATCGCTTTCTAAATAGGTTTGGTCATATTGGAAATGATAGCCGTTTTCATCTTCTGTTAATAGTCCCGCCAATTCGTTATGCATAATTACTTTAGCTTTCTTCATCTTTTTCAGATTTTATTGGCCCCATTTCGTGACCAAAAAGTGAGAGTACCTGATTTACTTTATCCATCTGTAGACTCACCTTGCCTTGCTCAATTTCCCGGACAAACCTTAAACCAACCCCGGCTTTATAAGAAAGATCTTCTTGGGTTAAGCCAAATTCCTTTCTTTTACTTTTTACAAACTGACTAAGATTATTCATACTTTATACCTGATTGGGTATAAATATAGTTATTTTTATTAAAACATACCTTATCGGGTATAAAATGATTGCTTTATCAATAATTATACCTTAATGGGTATGATTTAATATGATTAGGTATTTTTAAATAGCCTTCCAAAGGCGTCAGATCCGAAGGCCAAATACTCGGTTTTGTAATAATCGAAAATAATTTCCATATTGAAATCAGAGAGTGAAGGAAAAGAGTTGATTTCTTTAAAAGTTAAATTACCAATCTTACTTAAGAAAGGTATTTGAAAACATGGGTAAACTTTACCCATGAAAAGAAAACGTGGGTATAAATACGTAAATTTAGGACACGTTATTAAAACATGGGACATTTTGGGACATATACTTAATACAACAATGGATACAGATGATTTATCAATAGCGACTTATAACGGCATTATCACAGAAGCTGAAAAATTCAATCACGATTTAACATTACAGTTTGGTGTGTTAGCATCTGAATGCAAGAATGATGATGATTATTTGGGCAAAGCTGAGGCTTTAATAAAAGAATGGCTTAGCGTGACGGATTTTGATGAGATAATAGATGATGTTTTTTATGGAGAAGATGTCAATTGTGATGAGTTCAAAGTCACGTTGAATAAATTATTAGCAAACATTACTGAAATCAGAAAAACCCCATTGGACAAACGAGAATATGAAAATTGGGGTTAATCTAATAAATAGTGAAAAATACCCCTGACCATATCCACATCTTCCAATCTCTCTTCAAAGGACGTGAAGACGTTTTTGCAATGCGGTGGGAGAAAGAAAATAAATCTGGTTATATGCCAGCCTACCAATACGACCCTTATCATTATCGGGCACATAAGATAAAGGGGGGCACTTTTCAAAATTTTCTAGACAAAACTTATTTACCGCTTACCAATAATGAAATCCAAAAACATTTAGACGGAATTCAGCAGATAGGGATTTATCCTTTGCTAAAAGACAATACCTCTTGGTTTTTGGTAGCCGATTTTGATAAAAAAAATTGGCAAGTCGAAGCAGTTCAATTTTTAAACGCCTGTAAAGGCAAGAATATCCCTGCCTATTTAGAACGATCCCGTTCGGGGAATGGAGGACACGTTTGGATTTTCTTTGACAAACCTTATCCAGCAATAAAAGGCCGAAAAATATTTAGTTCTATTCTAGAACAATCTGGAGCTTTTTCAATGTTTGACAAAAGTTCGAGTTTTGATAGGCTATTTCCAAATCAAGATTTTCTTTCGGGTAAAGGCTTAGGCAACTTGATAGCTTTACCGTTTTTCAAACCTGCTTTTGAAAAAGGAAATAGTAGTTTCGTAAATCCTGAAACTTTTGAACCGGTTGCAGACCAATGGGGTTTTCTAAACAGGATTCATCGAGTTTCAACAAACCATTTGGATGATCTATTTCGTGAAACCTCATCAGCCAGAGAGGATAGTTCGCCAATAAAGACCAATGGAAAACTGACCATTTTATTAAGCAACAATATAAGAATCAGCAGACTGGGCTTAACAACTCCATTAATCAATTTAATAAAAGAGGAACTGAATTTTGCGAATACCGAGTTTTTTATTAAAAAGCAGTCTGGTAAAAGCACATTTGGTACTGAAAGATATTTTAAATTAGTTGAGGAAACAGAGAACGAAATTATTATTCCCAGAGGATTTATAGGTAAGCTTATTCGCTTCTGTAAAGAAACAAATATCGAATATGATTTTGTCGATAATAGAAAACATCACCCTCCAATTCATTTTGCTTTCAATGCTTCGTTACGATCACACCAATTAAAAACAATCGAAATAACAACTAAGAAAGATTTTGGAGTAATCGTATCCCCGCCTGGCTCTGGAAAAACTGTACTTGGGTTAAATATCATCGCAAAAAAAATGCAACCTGCGCTCATCATCGTTCATCGCAAGCAACTCTTAGAACAATGGGCTGATAGAATTGAAGCGTTTTTGGGTATTCCAAAAAGAGAGATAGGAATGATTGGTCAGGGTAAGTCAAAAATTGGAAAGCAAATCACAATAGCAACTATCCAAAGCTTGCCCAAGCAAATAGACGAAATCAAAGACAAATTTGGAATAATTATCGTAGATGAATGCCATCATGTTCCTGCCGAAACATTTAGAACTACTATTGAAAAGCTACAAACATTTTATTTATACGGACTCACTGCCACGCCTTTTAGGAAATACAATGATGGAAAAATGATTTTCACGCATTTAGGAGAAATCATAGCTAATGTCCAAACCAGTGAAATTGAAAATTTTAAGCAAGCACAAATCATTATCAGAAATACAGAATTAGATGTACCGTACAATTCTAAAACGGATAATTTTGAGCTCTTATCAAAAATCTTAATTCACGACTCAAACCGTAACCAATTAATACTTGAAGATGTAAAGAAAGAATTAAACCAAGGTAAAAAGGCGGTTATCATCACTGAACGGAAAGAGCATATCGACGTTCTGTATTTATTTTTGAAACAATTCTACGAGGTTATTGCACTAAGCGGGGAAGATTCTGACGCCTCCAGAAAATCCAAATGGAAGACTTTAAACGGGGGAAACTTTCAGGTACTGATAACCACAGGCCAATACTTTGGAGAAGGAACAGACTTAGCACACATTAATTGTTTATTTCTGGTTTATCCGTTTTCCTTTGAAGGGAAATTAATTCAATACATTGGCAGGGTTCAGCGCTCAGAAATCAATCCAACTATTTATGATTATCGCGATTATAAGATTGATTATCTCAATAAACTATTTCTCAAAAGAAATGCTTACTACAGAAAAATAGATAGGCAAGCTACTTTATTTGACGAACCAAAGGATGAAGTTGCTCCATCAAATCCTACATTAACTATAGAGAAGGAGATCAAAATTCCAATAGAAGAATTAGAGTTCCACTATGGAAGCATCGCATTCAGGTATCTGATTAGTGAGATGAATACCACGCTTGAATTTAATATTGAGAACATAGAAATCCGACCGGAATTCGAAGTCTTAAAACCTTATTTTGTCAAAATGCTAAAATCAAAAACTCTTTTGATCAAACTCTTTGCGGAATTTGAATACGGAAAAGTAGTTTCTCAATTAGCTACTTCGCAAGATGTTGAACGAATCAATAAAGAAGTAGTTGAAAGTGTGAAGTTTCAATTTCTGAATAAAGGAATCCTAGGCAAATTCCCTTCTCGGAAGCATAATATACTAAATCTGGACGAATTACAGAATCAGGAAAAAATCTATGCTGACGGAGAAGAACTGCTGAATGCCATTCTCAAGAGTAAGCAGTATAAACACTCAAAACATATTCAATTCATAGCGTCACAACACGAGAGCCAGATAATGAAAATCCGTTTTGTATTACACCCGTTTTCCTTTGTTTTTTTATTATCAGGAGATAAAAACTATCATATAGTTTTAGAAACGTTAGACACTGAAGAGGCAACTTATATCTGGCATACAGAAAAAAATAATGACGATTTAAAACGGAGTATTAGATCAATTGATAACCAACTGCTAATCATAAAAGAGAAAGGTCGACAAAGTTTTTTAGATAGCAACCCCCAAGATTTCAGTAAGATTATACATGACTATTTTGATAATAGTTCCGGTTTTACGATTTGGAAAGGATTGTTGGAAGAAAGGATTTTTTGATTAAAGCAATAAATCCTTCGCTAGCTTCGAGATAAGACCAAATGGATTGTTCATTTTAAACATAATAAAAATCACTAACCCCTATTCAACGCACATTTACGGTAATTAACCATGATAATCACCGCATTGCTGATGGATAATTTTCGAGTTGCGGTAATTAAACTTTATATTCACCGCATATTTGCAACGATATGTATGTGCATCAGTTAAAAAAATGGCCAGAGTTTCAGTGGAATTCCGATAGTTTATTAGCAAAGCTTGGAAAAGTCAGGCACCAACAAGGAAAAATTTTGGGTCAGGTTAAGGCTTTAGGATTTAAGTTCCAAGAAGAAACATTATTATATACGCTAACGCAAGATGTATTAAAATCTAGCGAGATTGAAGGACAGCTACTAAATCCCGAACAGATTAAATCCTCAATCGCCCGACGGTTAGGAATAGATGTCGCTGGTGCTATACACTCCGAACGCAATGTGGAAGATGTGGTAGAAATGATGTTGGACGCTACACAAAACTATAAGGATGATCTAACAGAAGAACGCCTTTTTGATTGGCATGCGGCGCTATTCCCGACCGGGAGAAGCGGAATGCACAAAATAAATGTTGGCGCTTGGCGAGAACATCCTATGCAGGTTACTTCTGGATATATGGGTAAAGAAGTTGTCCATTTCCAAGCTCCGGAAGCGGATAGACTAAGGGAAGAAATGCGAAAATTCCTAAATTGGCTAAACGGCATGAAGGAATTAGATGCAGTAATTAAGGCGGCGATAGCTCATCTATGGTTTGTAACCATTCACCCATTTGATGACGGAAACGGACGTACGGCGAGAGCCCTTGCCGATCTACTGTTGGCTCGGGCAGATCAAAGTTCACAACGGTTTTATTCCATGTCCGCTCAAATCCAGCAAGAACGAAATGATTATTACGCAATTTTGGAGCGTACACAAAAAGGAGATCTGGACATTACCGCTTGGCTAGATTGGTTTTTAGACTGCCTTTACCGTTCTATGGAAAGCACAGAAAAAACCATCGAAAAGGCATTAGAAAGAGCTAGGTTTTGGGAAACATACCACGCTATAGATTTTAACGTCAGACAGCAGAAAATGCTACAGGTTTTATTAGATGATTTCTTCGGTAAACTGAACGTTTCTAAATGGGCAAAGATGACAAAAACATCAACAGATACTGCTTTAAGAGATATTCAAGATTTATTAAAAAAAGATATCCTCATACAAGAAGGAGCGGGAAGGAGTACCAGTTATCGAATTAATCAAATGTACTAACGTATTAACCTGAGTTCGATAATTAAAAGGGACACAATTGGTTTGTTTAACCGTTTGGTATTTTATTGATGGCTTTTTAGGGAAGAAGCTGTAAGCTGTATGTGGCGTTGCACATAAGAAACATAATAATGCTTAAAATATTTAAATCCACTCATTTGAAATAATAGCAGAATACTGATAACCTCATTCTTGGACACTTTGGAAGGGCGTCTAGAACGCTTGCCAATTATGAAGCTTTTAGTCGTTTTTTCGAAGTTTTTACAAAACTCATCAACTGTACAGAAAATATTAACTTTATCGTATGTAATTATCGTCTTTATTTTGTTAAATTTATGAATGTCAGATACTTAAATATAAAAAATACTACTTTTATTACATGGTTTTATTTCAAAGAATTATCGAACTCAGGTTTGTAGGTCTTTGGTTGCGTTCGCTTTAGACGTTTTAGCAATAGCCATATATTTTTTCGCCGTCATTCCTCCCGTAATACCAGTTGTTCCCTCTTCCAACATTCTGTTGATGACTTTTAGTTGGCGCTCATTAAGTTGGTTTTAATGCTCATCAAAAAACTTTGCTTTTTCAGCGTAAACTCCAATTTACCTCTGAAGTACTTTAAAAATAATTCCGGAGAAATATTCTACCCATTCTGCAATATCCAAATTGCGTTGCAAAGATTTCAATTGCCCATAATAAAGCTTCCTGTTCTCTTAAATCGTTTTTGATAAAGTAAGCAATACAGGTGCATTTACAGTTTGACAGATTGTGAATTCTGCTAAAGCACTTCCAATTCTTTCGTTTCCATCTTCAAAGTGATGTACCGATTCAAAATGTAAGTGCGCAATTGCCGACTTTAATAATGCTCTGGAAATCTTACTTTATTTGTCTTGCAAAAATATCTTTATTCATGCCCATGCGCAAAAAATGTGTCATGTATCTAGTAATAAGCGCAAACCGATCTTTGTTTATATTTCACTCTCAATACAAACTGGTAATTATTTTTGTAATAAATTTAAATTATTCTTAATTTGCTAGTGTAAATCAAAACTATATTCTAATCCAGAGTGATACTCTTCCGTAACAGATCGGGACTGTTTTGAAGCTTTATTGTCTTAATAGAAAGCTATAACCAAATTTTTAAACGAGTGTATGAGTCTAGATTTTTCAAATGAAATTCAGTATTAAGTTGACTCCTATTGCGGCGGAGAATATTATTCCGATTAATTACCAGTACCCGCTAAGCAGTGCGTTGTACCGCATTATTGCGAAGGGCGACGCCAAATATGCCGAGTTTTTACATGGAACAGGTTATGGCAAGGGCTTTAAATTTTTTACGTTTTCACAGATTAACTGTCCGTTTAAAATTGAGGGCGACCGTATGCGTTTGTTGGGTAACGAATTAGTTTTTGAAGTTGCATTCCATTTACCGTTGGCGATGGAAAGTTTTATAAAAGGACTTTTTAAGAGTGAGCAGGTTATTATTGCGGATAAAAAATCGAAAGCAAGTTTTACCGTAAAGTCGGTGGAGAGCTTGCCCAATGCACTGCAGAACTATAAAGAGTTGGAAATTGTGAATGTACAGCTAAAGCTGGGTTCTCCCATTGTTGCCGGCTTACAAAATGAAAAAGGAAATTACGATTTCCTTTCGCCAGAAGATTCGCGGTTTACGGAAAGTATTATTTACAACTGGAGAAGCAAAATAGCGACTTGTTTTGACGAAGCTACGGCAACTCAGGCTTTGTTAATGATGAATGTGGTGGCGATGAAACAGCCTTTTAAATCCCGTTTAATTACCATTAAAGCCGATACGCAAGCTGAGACCAAAATTAGGGGCTGGATAAATTTTGAGTTGGAGGTCACAGGAGAGCGGCGTTTTGCGGAGTTATTGATGAATGGGGGAGTTGGGATTTATAATTCGATGGGGTTTGGGTGTTTGGATGGGACTGCTGATTAAAGTTGACGAAAGCATTGTTTTAATATTTACAAAACAATATTTACAATTAAATAGATGTAAAAAAGCAGTATCTCCAAAAGCAATTTGTAATTAATTTCAATTCCAATATGGTACGATTCTAACTTAAAGAAATACTGCTTTACAAAAGTAAATAAAAATCTTAACAAGAATTTTTTTAATTAATTATTAATTTGTAATTATGGATAAAATAGTATCTTTGGTTAAAGAAGGGGAAAATAATAAACTTTATTTGGCGCTAAGAATAAGTCCAAACTATTTTTTTTCTAAATTAAAAAGGGTATTCAATTGGTGTCCAAAGCCATTTAGCTTTCTTTTCTTATTATTAATAGCAACAAAAAATACGTAAAACATATCCGAAATGAGTTTACAGACAATAATACAAATCGGGCATAAAATCCGCAACGAACTTTCTAAGGAAGAAAGTTTGGAATATCATAGATATGTGAAAAAAGCGCCAGCTTATGATACGAAGCAACCCTATTCGTACTTTGAAGTTGATGTTAAAGATAATTACGAAATTGACGTAAAAAGTCTTCGACAGGTTTATGATGAGTCAATTATTCGTAATAGATATTTCTATCTTAAATTTAAAACAGGAGAAGCTGATAGCTTGGTGAAATATATGTTTGGTGATATTGCTTTTCCTGAGTTTTTTAGGTTAGACGATCCAACAAACGGCGCTGCTGCGTTTCGTATAAATTCTTTTTTACGAGGCAAAGAGGATGCCCTTAAAATAGGCGATGAAAATTTATCCACCTTTCGTTCGAGTTTAGAAAAATCGTTAAATCAGTTATTGCAATTGTTCGTTGATAAAAAGTATTGTTATATCCATTTCAACTTTAACGGTAAAAGTTGGTATGATACCAATCTTTTTGGATTAGTAGAAAATGCGGTAGTTTCAAATTTCATTAAAGATGAAAATGGCAACATTAGTCTTACAGCATTTCTTACTAGAACGTTGGCTGAATCTGAAGGAAGACTGCCCAACTTTGAAATTTCAAATACATTTAAATCGAAACGATTTAATAGTTTGGAAGAGGTTAAAGATCTTTTGTATGGTTTGGATTTTCAGCAGAAATCAAAAGTAAATGCAGGTAAGGATATTATGATTAATGTGCTTCCGAAAGGGAATATCGATGCTAAAGGTATTATCGCTTATTTTGACAAAAGATCAAATTTTGATTTCAAAAATCCTCAATCAAATGACACAGATCCTTTCGCAGAGCCATTCATTAATCCTGAAATCGATGGAATCGAGAAGTATGATATCGTATTTTCTAAACGCTCGAAGCCAATAGGTGTCGATTTGTTGGAGATGACTGACGTAAGCAAAAACCTACTAAAAAGAGTAACCGAAAAAATTCAAAAGGCCAAAGTAGAAATAGATTACAGATACTCTTTAGACTATTCTATAAAATCTCTTTTGGATGAGAAAAAATACAATAGTCATCTATTGAAAATTCTTCCATTGATTTATAAGGATAGCTAT
Source organism: Sphingobacteriales bacterium (assembly GCA_038235745.1). Classification (GTDB taxonomy): domain Bacteria; phylum Bacteroidota; class Bacteroidia; order Sphingobacteriales; family Sphingobacteriaceae; genus Pseudopedobacter. The sequence goes on along the minus strand of JBBSTQ010000017.1, from coordinate 7,871 downwards.
TATAACGATCCCGTTCTATTACCAGCACTCATTCAAAAAACTGAATACGGAATAAGAAAAGGAGATAAAAAAATACCATTTAATGGGTTGAAAAAACATTTTTATTTATTATCTAAACTTCAAATAAATGATATAATTATGGAAATAAAGAAATCGAAAAGTTATCAATTAGGTACAACACTTGGCATAATGTCTGATCCGTTTGCGGCTTGGCGAAAAGACTGTCCGATTAAATCATTTGAAAAATCGTATGTTGGTACATTATCACGTAGAATATCAAATGTAGATGATGTTATAGAATTTGTGAACTATCTCAATGAGAAGTTGGTTTTGCATCCACCCAGATACAATTCAATAAATATTAAAAAAGCCTACTTGTACTCGGTTGAATTGTTAAATGAGTTTAGTGCAAACAATACTGAGAAGTACAATAAAAATTATTGCGCATTAGGTTTTTTTGAGAGTTATTATACTTACTTCAAAAGCGAAAATTCAATTGAGATTATAGAAGAAGGAATCACAGAAAATTAACATTCAAAACATAAAAAAATGGCTACAATTCAAGAAAAATCAGAAATAATATTTTTATACGAGAGTAAATACTCAATACCTAATGGAGATCCATTTACAGGTGAACAACGATATGATGACGAAACTAAAAAGATTTTGGTTAGTGACGTAAGAATTAAAAGGTTTATTAGGGATTATTTACACAACTCAGGAGAAACAATTTATGTAATTAATGACAAAGAACAGGCTGAGGGAAACGAATCAGGAGCAGCTGCGAGGGTAAAAAGTTTAAGGAAAAAATTTGTAAAGGAATTAAATGAAGCAGGTATCAAAAAGGATGATGGACTTTTTCTGCTTACTCAATGTATTGATGTACGACTATTTGGTGGTATATCCACGGAGAAAAGTGCAGCGGTTAATTTAACTGGCCCCGTTCAATTTGCACTTTTAAATCCATCTTTAAATTCGGTAGATTTAAGAATGCATCAAAATACATCTGTATTTTCATCTGATGTAACCAAATCTGGTGGTGCTATAGGTACAACTTCATTAGTTCCATACTCCTTAAATCAAATTCATGGTTGGATAAATCCATTTTCTGCAGAGTTGACTACTTTGACTGATGATGATGTGTCTAAAATGTTCAAAGCATTATGGGAGAGTATAAATAATGCTAATACTAGAACCAAATCAAATCAGAGTTCCATATTATTATTGCAAATCGTTTATGCGGGCAAGTCAGATAAAGTTTACGGTACTGATAAGCTCGTTTCAATTTCTTCGGATAAACGTGATGAGCAATTCAGAGACTTGTCTGACATAACTTTCAATTATAATAAACTTAAGGAAATAGCAACATCAGTTAAAATTAAGGAGATTAAATATTACACAGAATCTCTCGAAATTGCAAAAGAAATAACTGCACTAGGTAATAAATTTAAAGAACTAAAATTCGAATAAAATGAATGCAATACTGATAAATATTTCGGGTAATTGGGGTCATTTTAAAAAAGTTGACACCAATAACAATCCACTCACACACGACTTTATAACCAAGACTGCGCTAATTGGTTTGATTGGTGCTGTAAATGGTATTAGGAGAGGAGAAATGAAATCACTATTCCCTCAGTTGTCAGATGATTTGCTCTACAGCGTTTCAATTAACAATAATGTAACGAAAGTAAGTTGGGGTTTTACACTGAGAAGCGTAAAAGCTAACTTAGATAAGTCTCCTTGGCAATTTGAGTTTTTGAAATCTCCTGATTTTTCGGTTTTAGTAGCATTGAAAAGTGAACGAAGCAAAGATGTTTATGATGAATTCGTAGAAAACATAAAAAAGAGTAAAGCATTTTTTAATCCGACTTTAGGCTTGGCTAATTGTCCAGCTGATTTAATGTTTATCGACTTAGGAGAACTTTCGATAAAAAAATCGGGTAGTTTTAAAACAAAAGGATTTATATCCAAAAAACATGAAATTGAGATTTCGGAGAGTTTTGATTTTAGGATTGGTTTTGATGAGATACCAACCTATCAAAACGATGATTTTTGGAATGATCCAGATAAATATGTTGGACTAGCTTATGGAAACGCCGGCTCAGAACTAAAGATTAAAGATGGAGAATATTATGAGTTTATTACAGAAAAAGAAAAAACTCAATGGTATTTGATTTAGCTTTATATAAATCTCACCCTGATAAATTATTGAAGGTTCACACTTGTGGAGTGAAGACGAAAACGATGAAGCGAACCAATAGCAACATTGCTAAATTCGCAGCATTGTTTCACGATTTAGGCAAAGTGAACTTCAATTTTCAAGAAAAATTAAAAGGTAATAAGTGTGTGGGATATTCTCAACACTCTTATGTTTCTGCATTTGCATTTCTGAACTGGTATATATCAAACAGAGAGGAAGCAAATGAGATTTTAGAGATTGAAAACGGTGATATTACTAATATAAAAATCGTCTCGACAATCATTCTTCATCATCATGGTAATCTACCGAACATGGATAGAAACACTTCTATACATGCACTTTCGGAAATGACAACATTTCTTGCTGAAAACTTCAATCAATTACCTTTATCAGAATTTCTTGAAAATCAGTTAGAATTTAAACACAAAACATTTGATTTGAGTTTTAAGAGTTGGTATAAATCGAGCATCCCAGATATTGATTTAGGTAGTAATAACAAAATTGTGGAAATCGAGAATTGGCAAAAAGATGCGCTGAATTATTTTTTAGAAACACAATTTTCGTTCGCCTCACTGATTGAGTCCGACAAAAGAGATGCTGGAGATAATGAGAGATTTAATTGTCTGGACTCAATTGGTGATAACGTTTTTACTCTCGACCAATCACTATCCTGTTTATTCAAAAATTTAGAGTCAGCTCAGCAAATCAGTGAATTGAATAAACTGAGAACCGAAATAAGGACTGAGGCCGTAAACTCTGTTTCTGATTTACTCGAATCAGATAAAAGGGTGTTTACATTAACAGCTCCGACTGGGGCTGGAAAAACATTTACCTTACTGGATATTGCGAGAACAATTCAAAAGAAAAAAGGTGAATTAGGGATTATTTTCGCTTTACCCTTTTTGTCCATTACAGACCAGATTCAAAATATAATTAATCAAGTGCTGAAAGTTGATTCGCTTTCCGTTAATTCAAAATCAATAAATGAGAGAATCGAAAAGGCGCAGCGAAATCTTGAACAAGAGCAAACTCCCGAAACTTTAAAAGAATTACTCGTTGAAGATTTTATTGAAAACACGTTTGATCATCCTTTAATCATTACGACGTTTGTCCAACTTTTTGAATCATTTTTGAGTAATAGGAATTCTACACTTTTAAAGTTACCAAATTTTTCAAATAGAATTTTTTTGATTGACGAGTTGCAAGCTTTGCCACCAAGATTATATATATTTTTTACTGCTTGGTTAGATGAATTTTGCAGAAAATACAACTCCTACGCAGTTTTATCAACGGCAACTATGCCTAATTTACGAATTGTTAGAAAACCTGAGTTAAACGGAAATACAAATTACAAGTTGAGTGACCCTAATTTACTATTCAAAAACTACAGTGTTCCTGAAGAGATTTTAGTGCCAACAAAATATTTTGAAAATGATGTATTTAACAGATATATTGTAACTGTGATGGACGAGCCTTTTTCCATAGAAGGTTTAGGTAAGCGAATTCAAAACGAGAGTGATTCGGTTTTGGTCATACTAAATACCATACAAGACACCAAAGATTTGTATAATGAGTTCTCTGACTCCTCAAATTTGTATCTGCTGAACAGCCACTTTACCCCAGAAGATAGGTTAGAAAGGATTGAAGAGATTAAGGAAAAGCTATTACACAAGAAAATAATTTTGATTTCTACACAATTGATTGAGGCAGGTGTAGATATTGACTTTCCAATTGTTTACAGAGATTTGTGTCCATTACCAAGCTTGATTCAAAGTGCAGGTAGATGTAATCGAAATAAAAAAATTGACTTAGGTAACGTATATCTAATCAAGCTATTGAATCGAAAAGGAAAGTATAGTTCGGAACTGATCTATAGAAATGATGGAAATCTGTTTATGGATTTTATAAGAGAAAATATCGCTGGCAAAATACAAGAGAGGGAATTATTTCAAATTCAGAAACATTTTTTTAATAAGATTGCAGAAAACCTTGAAATTGGATACTACCCTGAAGAAAACATAAATTTGGTCGAAGAGATTAATAAGGCTCAATTTGAAACTGTCGGGAAATTTCAACTCATAAGTAATAAGATATTTGGTACTCAATATAGATTATTCGTACCTAAATCAGTGGAAGATAATAGATTTGAAGAATTACACGATATTATAAATACAGTTAAGAATAGTAACTATATAACCGCAAAAAAAATCAAAATAAATATTGAAACAAAAATTAAGAGTATGAGTAATAGAGTTATCTCTGTAAGACTATTTGATGAATCAGACCTTCCACCAAGAGCTAATCCTAAAATGGTTTGCGGAATGTATAAATTGGATTTGAAGAGTTATTCTAAGAAAACTGGATTGATTTTAAGTTTGGAAAATTTGTTTCTTTAAGTTGACTTTATGAAGCTAAAATTTTAAAAAAAATATTTCTTTTGCTAAAGGTACTATGATTCATGAATTAAAAAAATTTGATAGAAAAGACACATAAAGCTTAGGTCATTTATTATTTGTGAGTGTTAATAAAACTAAATTATAAATCCGCCCACCTACTTATGCAATAAATAACTATATTTGCACATATACTTATGCAAAATGGAAGAACTGTTAGACCTTTCTAATCGCTTAATCAACAAGGTTTCTTTAGGTTTTAAGCGCTATTTATACACTCAGATTAACTGGCATAGCCGTTTAATTGGTGTTAAAGGGGCTAGGGGAACTGGTAAAACCACTTTATTGCTCCAAAAACTCAAAGAACTGGGTTTGCCCACACGTGAAACTGCTTATTTCTCTTTGGATGAAATGTATTTCACGGCAAATTCGTTATTAGAAACGGCTAAAACATTTTATCTGCAGGGCGGTAAAATTCTGGTGTTGGATGAAGTACACAAATACCCAACCTGGGCCAAGGAAATTAAAAACCTGTACGATAGGTATGAAGATCTTCAGATCATTTTCACCGGTTCGTCCATTATAGACATAGCCAAGCAGGAAGGAGATTTAAGTCGCAGGGCTTTAATGTACGAATTAAAGGGAATGTCTTACCGCGAATACCTGCACTTTCAGCATCAGCTAGATTTGCCTGTTGTCACGCTAAAACAATTGATTGACCCAAGTTTTAATCCTATTGCTCATTTTCCTAAGGACTTTAAACCCTTAACTTGGTTCAAAGATTATTTACAGTTTGGCTATTATCCTTTCTATAAAAATGACGTTTTAAATTACCACCAGCTATTAAGGCAATTGGTGCGAACGATAGTGGAGTATGACATGGCCGAATTAAAGGGCTTTGACATTAGGCATGCAAAAAAAATGTTACAGCTGTTATACGTGATTTCCCAGCAGGTGCCTTTTAAGCCAAACATCAACAGTCTGGCCCAAAAAACTGGTATTCACCGTAATTCTATCAACAACTACCTTTATTTTTTACAGGAAGCCCGCCTGCTATTTTTGCTCCATCAGAATGGTTTTAGTACGGCCATTTTACAGAAACCCGAAAAAATATTTGCTGAAAACACCAATTTGCTATATGCCCTATCAGAAGCCACCCCTTCTGAAGGCACTATCCGTGAAACTTTTTTTAATAACCAGTTGCAGGTGAACCATAAGGTACAGCATTCGCCCGAAACAGATTTTATTATCGATGGGCTTTATTCATTTGAAATTGGAGGGAAAAATAAATCGGGCAAACAGATAGCTAACCTTGATAAGGCCTGGGTAGTTAAAGCTGATCTGGAATATCCGGCGGGCTCGGCGCTTCCCCTATGGATATTTGGTTTTCTTTATTAAATTTATAGCGATGACCTTACCAAACCTAACCGGAACACACATTAGCTATTACCATGTTTGCCACCGTAAACTGTGGCTGTTTGCCAATGGAATCCAGATGGAACACACGTCGGATATAGTGGCAGAAGGCAAACTGATTGCTGAGACTACTTACTTGGACAGGGCAAGAAAATATACCGAACTGGCTATTGACGGGATTAAGATTGATTTTTACGATGCTAAAAATGCGGTGGTTCACGAAGTAAAAAAATCTGATAAAGTAGAAAAGGCGCACAAGGCACAGGTTAGTTATTATTTGTACGTCCTTGTAAAAAATGGAATAGAAAACCCCTCCGCTATTATTGAATATCCTAAATTGAAGCAAAGAGATTTTTTGGAATGGGATGAGGCGATGATACCAGAAATTGAGACTTGGCTGGTGGAGGTGGCGCAAATTATTTTAGCGGAAGTTTGCCCGCCGGTAATTAACGCCAAAATTTGCAAAAGTTGCAGTTATTTTGAACTTTGCTATATAAACGAAGAATAATATGATGTTACAATTTAAAATCCAGTTGGAGCACATTGCCAAGCCATCGGTTTGGCGCAGGGTGTTGGTGCCAGATTCATTCACATTTGAAAAATTTCACCATGTAATTCAGGAAGCATTTGGTTGGTATGATTGCCACCTATATCAGTTTTCCGAATCGGGTTATGCTTCAAACTCGCACATAGGGATTCCGGATGATTCTGGCTGGGGTGATGACAGTACGGTTGACAGCAAAAAAGTGAAGCTATGTAGCGTGTTTTCTGCTAAAGGGCAACGATACACTTACATATACGATTTTGGTGATGATTGGGTGCATAAAATCACGCTGGAAGAAGTTTTGTTAGGTGCCGCAAAAAAGGCTTCGATATTGGCTGGTAAAGGGGCATGCCCTCCGGAAGATTGCGGTGGCCCTTGGGGTTATCAAAATATATTGGAAATACTTGCCGATCCTAAACATGAGGAGTACGAGGACACCAGAGAGTGGTTAGAATTAGAGGAAGATGAGCAATGGGATGCTAAATATTTTGATTTGGCGGAAGCGCAGGAAAATGTGGCATCTGTGTAGATACGTTTCAGGCAAGCAAAGCATTTGGTGTTTGATTGCGGTGAACCATTAATTTGCGTTAAGGGTTACCTAAAAGTGCAATGCTATTATTTAAGATGTTTTGTTTGCGTTAACGATTGTCCCAAAAGTATTCCTTTGGAAAAGCGGTATCCCTGCCTACCGGCGGGCAGGCTTTTTTTCTTTTTCAGAAAAAAAGATTTATCCGCCAGCTGGCGGAGTGTTTAAACGCCCAAATTCTTACCTATAAAGGGTTAACAATAAAGGGATGTTAGCTGATTGGAGGCCATTAAAAAGATGTAAATGTTCTTTAGAGAATATCAGAAAAAAATTGAGGGATTAATGATTAACCTGAGTTCGATTATTAACAACCCTTTATGCTATTTAGAGAGTCTCTTTTTTAGACTTGCAAAGGTTTTGCGTTAGGGATTGTCCCAAAGGGAAGCCCTTGGTTCAGTGAAAATCCTTTTTGTCCGCCAACTGGCGGATAAAAAGATTGTAACGGAAAGCCCGCCCTGCCTGCCCCGAGCGAACGCAATCGGGGAACGCCCTAATAACTATTTCAATAATCGAACTCAAGTGATTAGTCTTCGAATGACATAAACAATGATCACACTCAAGATAAAAAATCAGACAGTTGCTGAATCCCTATGAAAAAGACCTATTACCTTTTTAATCCCGGCCGGATGAGCCGTAAAGACAATACCTTAAAGTTTGTTCCGGTAGATGAAAACGGAACGGAGGGTGTGGCAAAATACATTCCGGTGGAGGGTGTGGCGGACTTGTTTT